>SXOW01000078.1 GCA_005778315.1 Acidobacteriota bacterium | reverse complement strand
GTGACCTCCCCGGACCGGAGGCTGCGGCCCCAGCGCGACGCGCGAAAGACCTTCGTCATGTCGATCGACTCGGCGAGGACAATCGGGCTGATGGCATCGTAGAAATACAGGTGCTCCTGGCCGACCAGTCTGGCCACGGCCTCTGACAGGCTTGGCGACGTGAGCGGTCCGGTTGCCACGATGACCGGTTCCCGGACGTTGCCCGCGCGCGTCAAGTCCGGCACCTCCATGCGTCGGACGGTCACCAGCGGCGCGTCGTCCAGGGCGGCGGCGATCGCCGCCGAGAACCGCACGCGGTCCACCGCAAGTGCCCCGCCCGCGGGGACCCGAGTCGCGTCAGCCGCGCGCATCACAAGGGAATCCAAACGGCGCATCTCGGCCTTGAGCAGACCGACGGCGTTCTCGAGCGCGTCAGCGCGAAACGAGTTACTGCACACCAGTTCGGCGAGGTGGTCGGTCTGATGCACCGGAGTCGGCCGATGCGGGCGCATCTCATACAACGTGACCGCGGCCCCCCGTGACGCCGCCTGCCAGGCCGCCTCACTCCCTGCAAGGCCTCCGCCGATGATGTGGATCATGCAGGGACGGCTTCTTCGGTCCGCGAATAGTCACAGGCCTCATTGTCGCAGAGGACCTGACGGCCCGACCGTTTCGTGATCTTCTCCACCAGATAGGGTGCGCTGCACTGTGGGCAGATCTCGGCCAACGGTCGATTCCACAGCGTGAAGTCGCACTTCGGGTAGTTGTCGCAGCCGTAGAAGGCACGCCCCCGTTTCGACTTGCGCTCGACGACATCCCCGCCGTCTTTGGGACACGCAACACCGGTGGACTTCAGCTTGACGTATTTGCAGGTCGGATAGTTACTGCAGGATATGAACTCGCCGAACCGGCCCTGCTTGACCACGAGATTCGACTCGCACTTCGGGCACTTCTCGTCGAGCATCTGGTCCGGCTTGGCGGCGGTCAAGCCGCCTTTCGTTTCGATCAGTTTGCGCGTGGTCTTGCACTCGGGATAGGCGGAACAGGCCAGAAACTGACCAAACCGGCCACGTTTGACCAGCATCGGCTTCCCGCAGTTCTCGCACGCGTCCGGTTCCTCATCCGCGGCCGGCTGGTCGGCCTGCTCGACCTCGCGGGTATTCGAACACTCGGGATAGGCACTGCACGCCAGGAAGACCCCGAACTTTCCGACCTTGATCACCATCGGCGAGGAGCACTTGTCGCACACCTCATCGCTGGGCAGCCCGCCGATCTTGATATTCGGCATCGTCTGGGCGGCTTCACCAAGATCGGTACTGAACTTCTTGTAGAAACTGCCGAGCATGGTCCGATAGTCGGCCTCCCCGCCTTCAATCTTGTCCAGCTGTTCCTCAAGTCCCCGTGTGTAGTCGACCGCCAGGATGTCCTTGAAGCTCTTGGCGAGCAGGTCGATGACGAGGCGACCAAGGCGGGTCGGCCGGAACCGGGCGTCCACCTTCTCGGCGTACTCGCGTGTCTGCAACACACCAATAATGGAGGCGTAGGTGCTCGGTCGTCCGATCCCGTTCTCCTCCAATTCCTTGACCAGTGTCGCCTCGCTGAAACGAGGGGGTGGTTGCGTAAACTTCTGCTGGGGGTCGAGCCCGCGGAGTTCCAGTCGGTCTCCCTCCGACAGGGCTGGCAGCAGATCAGAGGTCGCTCCGTCGTCCCCATCGCCGGGGGCATCGGCAGGCGTGGCCGGCGCCGCCGGGACCTCGCCGTCGGCGGCGGTCTCGGCCTCGGTCTGATACAGCGACAACCATCCAGCAAACCGCTGGACGGACCCCTTTGTCCGCAGCAGGTAGTCGCCAGCCTCGACCTCGACCGCGGTGTCGTCGAACAGGGCAGGTGACATCTGCGACGCGACGAACCGATTCCAGATGAGGCGATACAACGAGTACTGGTCACGGGTGAGATGCGGACGCAAGGTCTCCGGGTCATATTGCATACCCGTGGGACGAATGGCTTCGTGCGCGTCCTGCGCGTCCGCTTTCATGCGGAAATGCCGCGCCTTCTCCGGCACGAAGGCGTCGCCGTGGCGTTCGGCGATATAGGCCCGCACATCCGTGATCGCCTGGTCGGCTACACGGGTCGAGTCAGTCCGCATGTAGGTGATCAGACCGACCGCTCCCTCGTCTGGCAGCTCGATTCCCTCATAGAGCTGCTGGGCGATCATCATCGTCTTCTTGACCGGAAACCGCGCAGTTTGCTGCAGTTTGCTGGTAATGAACGGCGGCGGCGCCTGCTTCTTCCGCTCCTTTTTGGCCACGGCGCTGACCACGAAGGTGGCGTGCTGGAGATCCGAGACGACCTGTTTGGCTTCGGCTTCGCTGGTGACCTTCAGCGCCTGCTTGCCGCGCTTGACGATCTTGGCGTCAAACTCCGGCGGCAGGGTGCCGGCGAGCTTCGCGAAGAGATGCCAGTATTCCTCCGACACGAACTGGTCGATTTCGTTTTCCCGATCACAGACCAGCTTGAGCGCGACCGACTGGACCCGGCCGGCGCTGAGCCCGCGCCTGACTTTGTCCCACAGGAGTGGGCTCAGTTTGTAGCCGACCAGCCGGTCGAGCACGCGCCGAGCCTGCTGGGCATCGACCATCTTGAGATCGATGTCGCGCTCCTCCTTGAGCGCGTTCAGGACGGCGGTCTTCGTGATCTCGTTGAAGAACAGGCGCCCGACCTTCCGGCCTTTTCCCAACTCGTTGGCGAGATGCCAGCCAATCGCCTCACCTTCGCGATCAGGGTCGGTTGCGACGTAGATCCGGTCGACGCCTCTCGCAGCATCTCGCAGGTCCTTGATGACCTTTTTTCTCGCGGGAATGGCTTCGTAGTCCGGGACGAATCCCTCGTCGATGTCGACACCCAGCTTGCTCTTGGGCAGATCTCGGATGTGCCCCATCGACGCGACAACTTTGAAGTCTCGCCCGAGGTACTCGTTGATGGTCTTCGCCTTGGCCGGCGATTCCACGACAACCAGTGCCTTTGGCATATATCTATCCTCGTGTGAGGAGCCCGTGGTGTCGGATGACGGGTGTCAGCCTCACCGGTGCCCGAACCTACCCTACCACCTTACCCTGCCGTCTGGCTCGCGGCGGTGTACGGCCGGAACCGCCACGACGGTCGGTGACACGTCACCGCCTGCTACCGCTGCCCCCCGATCAGCGGGTGGAGTTCGCGGCGCGACGAAAGCGACCGCCGGCCACCCTGGCGACTCTCCCGTCGAGTTCGAGGGCCAACAGCCGAGGCAGCAACCCGGGTCCGTCCAGTCCGGAACGGGCCATGAGTTCGTCGAGATCGTAGCTCTCGCCGCGGGCCAGATGCCGAAGCAGTGGGTCTTCTTCCGCCTCTGACCAGCGCCTTTCGGCCGGCGCCGGTCCGATCTCCTCCAATATATCGTCCACACCCTCTACAAGCTTTGCTCCATCCTTCAGGAGGGCGTGGGCGCCGCGGTTCCGACCGGTCAACGCGTTGCCAGGCACCGCCATGACCTCGCGGCCCTGCTCCAGCGCCAGCCGCGCCGTAATCAGGGAGCCGCTTCGTTCGGCGGCCTCGACCACGACCACGGCCAGGGACAGTCCGCTGATGAGCCGATTCCGCATCGGAAAATGCGACGGCCTCGGACCGGTCCCCGGCGGGAACTCACTGACCAGCGCGCCGCGGCCGACAACCTTAGCCGCGAGTCCAGTGTGCTCGGGAGGGTACACGATGTCCACACTGGAGCCCAGAACGGCGATGGTGCACCCACCCGCCGCAAGCGCCCCTTGGTGGGCGGCGGCGTCGACACCGCGGGCCAGGCCACTGACCACTGTGACGCCCCGGCCAGCCAGTTCGGATCCCAGCTGATGTCCGAACTCGCGCGCATAGGCTGAACCCGCGCGGGAGCCGACAACCGCCACCGACGGCGGCTGGAGCGCCTCAACGCAACCCCGGATCCACAGCACGGGCGGTGGGTCTGGGATCTCAGCCAGTAAGGACGGATAGCGTGGGTCCTCCCAGGACAGCACCGCAATTCCGGCCGCGCGGGCCCGGGCCAACGCCTCCTCAGCGGCGCTCCGGGCCCGCGCCAGCCAGTCCGGTGCCAACAGCGACGCGTCCACCGCCGCCAACACTGTGGCAAGCGACGCGTCAGGCTCGTGCCGAATGCGAGCCGCCCCAGCCGGGTCGCTCAACCACCGCGCAATCGACCTCCGGCCACGCCGGCGCCACAACATCGCCAGCGCCACCCAATCCTCAGTCGTCATCCCGGCTCCTTGAGCGCTGCCACACGCGGAAGTCCGCGCGGACCAGTCACGGCCCTACATCTTGAGCGGCGGAGCAGGCAGTCAGGAGGAACGGACGACACCACCCGCCGCAGCGGCGGGGGCAAAGCTGGACGGACGGGTGGGCGCCAAGATCCACGGTCCCGGCGATGGCACCCGATTGCGGCCAACCCGCACCCGGTGTGCCCGACCTTGGGCCAGTATACACGGCGCCGATCGCCGGAAGCCCAAACGGATCGCCCCTTGCATCTCCAACGAACGTCTGGCTATAGTGACCTGGAGACTTCATGAAACGGTCCACCCTGGCCACGCTGGCGCTCGTGCTGTTTGGATTGACCGCGCATCCACTCGCCGACGACGCGTCGGACGCACGCGCCCAGGTGCGGTTCGGCAACGACGTCGCGAAACTGGGACTCTGGAAAGAAGCCCTGTACCGCTTTCAGCGCGCGGTCGGACTCGACCCCACCAACGCGGCGGCCTGGAACAACCTCGGCATCTGCTACGAGCATCAGGGCCGGATGGAGGACGCGGGCGAGGCATACGAGACCGCGCTCGACCTGGATCCGGACAACCTCACGATCGAAACCAACTACGACCTCTTTCTGGAAGTGAGCGACCGTGTCAAAGAAGATCTTCAGTAGTCTCGCCTGTGTCGCCGTGGTAGCTGGCTGCGCCACCAGCAACTTCGAGGTTCCGATTGAAACGCCGCTGACGCCCAAGCTGGATATCTCAAAATTCCAGCGGGTCCTGATTGCCGGTTTCGTGTCGGGAGGCTCCGAAGAAGTCGACGCCAACCTGGAAACCGCGCGGCTGCTGCGAAGCCAGCTTCGCCGCAACTCTGACCTGGAAGTCATAGACTCCGACGTCATGTCGCTGGTCGACATTGCCGAGGAGCAGCTTGGCGCCTCGGCTCGCAACGCCCCACCGACCGTCCCTGACGGTTTCGCCGCGGCCCCTGGTGTGGACACCACGAGCGAAGAGGACCAGCTCGGGCGCGAAGAGGACCAGCTCGGGGAAGACGACGGGATGTCGGAGGAAGAACTCGAAGCCTACGAGACGATTTTCGCCAACATCGGTTTCTGGCGCGACCTGGGCGAAGAGTACCAGAATCCGCTGATTGTGACAGGGACGGTCTACTTCTCGCCCCATCAGCAGTCCGGCATGGTGACCCGTGAGCGCGAGGTCTACGACTCATTCGGTCGGCGGCGGACCACACCTGAGCGCACCTACCGGGACCGCCGTGGGTTCGTCTTGAGCCCCAAGTTCATCTTCATTGACGGCGAGACCGGCGCTACCGTCTACAGTGAACGACACCGTGAGGAGATTCTGTACGACTCGAGCCAGAACACGCCGGCGTTGTCGTCGTACTTTGAACTGATGGATCGGCTCCTGCCGTCGGTGCTCGGGGCGTTCTCCAATCAAAGTATCCGCGGTACCCGGACGTTGCTGCAGTAGGAGTTGCATCTCCCTTTACAGATCGCACCCCGCGCGAGTACGCTAAAGGGCTCGTGTGCGTGCGAACCCTCGCACCACGGGTGCGCCGAGTTTGAACGAGGGGGCGTTCGGGTCTGGTCCCCAGGGAAGGAAGATATTCGTGTTCGCGATCATTCAAGCGGCCGGCCATCAGTTCCGGGTGGAACCGGGTGCGCATATCGACATAGACAGGCTCGGGGCCGACGCCGGCGCCGAAGTGACGTTCGACCAGGTTCTGCTGGTAAGCCGCGACGACGGCTCCGTGGTCGCCGGCAGCCCGGCGATCAGTGGCGCACGCGTCGTTGGGGTGGTGGATGCCCACCACCGG
>SXOW01000077.1 GCA_005778315.1 Acidobacteriota bacterium | reverse complement strand
TCTGCCAGCCGGTCGGCGACCTCGCCGGCCGTCCCGGCGCCATCGAGCGTGCGCCACGGGGTGGCCAGGGTGGCCGACACGTCACTGAGGGCCACGCCGATCCGTGTGCGACCCAGGTCTACCCCCGCAATCCTCATATTCCACGTGCTATCATGCCGCATTCTCACCGTGTACTCACGCCTCTGCCAGGCACTGGGGGGTTCAGATCACTGTCCTTTTCGGCGACGGACTCGCGGTCCACAACCGGCGTGCGGATCGACGCGCGGACCCCTCTTGGGCAGTGCTGGTGTCTCGGCAACGGGAAACAGGCGATCTACTTCGAGCTCCGCATCGACGGTCTTCCCGTCGATCCAGTAGAATGGCTCGAGTAGTGGAAGGGCTTGGGACTTGATGACAGACCGCACCCGTTTCGTGCTCTTGATGGTGACGGCGCCGATTCTGGCCTACACGCTGGTGGGCGGACTACTGGGCCGAGTCGTGGCCCGGGAGGGCACCTACCAACACCTGCGGGTCTTCGAAGACGTGGTGTCGCTCGTCAACAACAACTACGTCGAAGAGGTCGAGGCAGAGCACGTGATGGAGGGCGCGCTCTGGGGACTCGCCGAAGGCTTGGATCCACAGAGCGTCTACCTGACGGAGGAAGAGGCCGGCTCATACGGATCCGCTGATGTACCCGGCGAGGTTGGCATCGGGGCGACCCTGACCCGCCAATACTACGTCCAGATCGTGGCGACGAGAGACGGCTCACCGGCGGCCGCCGCCGGTCTCCGGCCGGGAGATTACCTCCAAAGCATTGGGGACAACCCCACCCGGACGATGTCCACCATCCGCGCGGACCAGCTCCTGCGTGGCGCACCGGGGTCGACCGTGAGGGTCAGCGTGATTCGCGGGAACGCGGCCGAGCCGCTGGCCATGGAGATCGTGCGCAGCGCGGATCGGTCTGCCAATGTCACCAGTCGCATTGTGGCCTCGGGTGTGGGCTACGTCAGAATCGCCGAATTCGACGACACCACCGCAGATGCTGTGGAGTCGGCGGTTGACACGCTGGAGGGGCAGGGTGCCAGCAAACTTGTCGTCGATGTGCGGAGCACCGCACTCGGCCCGTTTGATGCAGGCATCGCCACCGCAGGGCGATTCACCGCAGCCCCAACGCTGATCATCCGCGAAACGAAGACCGCGGGACAACAGCCGGTGGCGCGCACTGGGGCACCACCGTCGATCGAGCTGCCGGTGGTCCTGCTCACGAACCCCGGCACGTCAGGCGCGGCCGAGGTGTTCGTCGCGGCGCTCACCGACGCCGACCGGGCGGACGCCGTCGGGCTCCGGACGGCTGGGCGCGCCGCCGAACAGACCCTGATAGACCTCCCCGGTGGCGGCGCGCTGCTGCTGTCGTCGGCCCGGTATCTGACCGCCTCCGGCGAATCGATTCACCCGACCGGCGTGGAGCCGGCCGTGGCCGTACAGGATCCGCCAACCGAATTGGGGGTGGCGCCGCCCGACCCCGCCGAGGAACAGGAGGACCCGGTGCTCGACCGCGCCCTTGAACACCTCACCGCTATGCCCACGGTGTAATGCAGACGGGCGCGACCTCGCACGGTGCAACGATGGTGCCGCTCGCGTTGGCCAGATTTTCTCGAGAGGTTGATATACTGCGCGCGTGGGTAACGCGCCGCACCCACGGGTAGACAGACATAGGCGCGTAGCTCAGTCCGGTGAGAGCGCCTGCTTGACACGCAGGAGGTCGGCGGTTCGAGTCCGCCCGTGCCTACCAACCCCACCGCTGGTCTGGTTACGTCTCACACAGGACGCCTTGGTGCCCGCTCCGCCGCTCTGCGGGGGGGCGGCAGACGCAACACGACACTCGCGGTCACAGAACGATGAATCAGGTCACCGTCACCCTCCCGGATGGTTCGACCCGGCAACTGCCGGTCGGCGCACCGGTCCGCCAGGTGGCCGAGGACATCTCGCCTCGGCTGGCCAAAGCAGCCCTGGCGGCTGCGGTCGACGGCCGTATCGTGGACCTGACGCATCCGCTCGACGAAGACGCCGACGTTCGCATTCTCACCAAGGACGGCCCGGAAGCGCTGTACCTCTACCGGCATAGCACGGCGCACCTGATGGCGGCGGCCGTCACGGCGCTCTTTCCCGAGGCGCAGTGCGGGATCGGCCCCCCGATCGATGACGGCTTTTACTACGACTTCGTCGTGGACCGCCCGTTCGTCCCGGCAGACCTGGCAGCAGTCGAAGCCAAGATGCGCGAGATCGCCAGCGAGGACCGGGTCTACGAGCGCAAGATGATGACGAAGGAGGAGGCGAAGCAGTATTTCGCCGACCGCGGCGAGCCGCTCAAGGTCCAGCTCATCGACGAGAAGGGCGGCCCGGTCGTCTCCTGCTACACCATCGACGGCGTGTTCATGGATTTCTGTACTGGTCCGCACGTTCCGTCATCTGGCAGTTTGAAGGCGTTCAAGGTGCTGCATAGCTCGAACGCTTACTGGAAGGGTGACCCGCAGAACCAGCCGATGCAGCGGATCTACGGCACCGCGTTCTTCAACGACAAAGCGCTGAACGAGTATTTGACGCGGCTCGAAGAGGCCAAGAAGCGGGACCACCGCAAGCTGGGCCGCGAGCTGGGACTCTTCACGTTCCACCCGTGGGCGCCAGGCGCGGCGTTCTGGCTGGCGCATGGCACGACGCTATGGAATCTCCTGGCGGAGTACATGCGGTCGACGCTGTTCCCGTCCGGGTACGTCGAGTTGCGCACGCCGCTCGTGTACAACAAGAAACTGTGGGAGACCTCTGGGCACTGGGAGCACTACGCCGAGAGCATGCTGCAGCTCGAGTCCCAGGGCGAAACGTTCAGTCTCAAGCCGATGAACTGCCCCGGACACATGCTGGTGTTCGCAAGCGAAGGCCGGAGCTATCGCGACCTCCCGCTCCGGTACCACGACCAGAGCGTGCTCCACCGTGACGAGGCGTCTGGCGTCCTCGCCGGGCTCACGCGCGCCCGGCAGTTCTGCCAGGACGACGCGCACTGCTTTGTCACGCCAGAACAGATCAGCGACGAAGTAGAGCGCTTGCTACGACTCGTCCAAAAGGTCTACCAGGACTTCCACCTGGAATTCTCGGTCGAGCTGTCCACCCGACCCGAGACGTTTCTGGGTGAGACCGACACCTGGGACCAGGCCGAAGATCAGCTGAAGCGGGCACTGGATGCCGCCGGACAGCCCTACGTCGTCGCTGAAGGTGAAGGCAATTTCTACGGCCCGAAAATCGACTTCCATGTGGTGGATGCGATCGGCCGCAATTGGCAGTGTGCGACGATCCAGCTGGACTACCAGCTCCCCCAACGCTTCGACCTCAAGTACATCGGCGCCGACAACGCGGAGCATCGGCCCGTCGTCATCCACCGGGCCATTTTTGGCAGCTTCGAGCGGTTCATCGCATTACTCATCGAGCACTATGCTGGCGCCTTCCCGCTGTGGCTCGCACCGGTGCAGGCGATGGTAGTCCCTATCGCCGACCGGCACCGCGACTATGCGGAGTCTGTCGCCTCCAGACTCCGCGAGGCAGGGCTCCGTGTCGAAGTAGATGTCCGCCAGGAGAAAATCGGGTATAAGATCCGCGAGGCGCAGTTACGCAAGGTCCCGTATATGCTGGTGACCGGTGACCGCGAAGCGGAAGAACACGCAGTGGCGGTGCGGCACCGTTCAGACGGTGACCGGGGCGCCCGGTCTGTCGATGATTTCATCACCGACACCCGAGCAGAGATTGCGCGGCGCACGTAGCGCACGCGCCTGAGACCTGAACAAAGGGGGGCACTATAGCTATCGTCCGAAGTCAACGACGCGAGGTCAGGACTCGCACCAACGAACGGATTCGAGTCCGTGAGATCCGAGTCATCGACGACGCGGGCGAGCAGTTGGGCATCATGACGCCCCAGCAGGCCCTGGCCATTTCCCGGGAAAAGGGTCTGGACCTGGTGGAAATATCGCCCACCGCGACACCGCCGGTGTGGCGCATCATGGCCTACGGGCGATTCCACTATCAGGAACAGAAGCGCAGCCGCGAAGCGCGCAAGAACCAGAAGTCGATCGAGCTCAAGGAAATCAAGTTCCGTCCGAAAGTCGATGCGCACGATTACAACTTCAAGCGCAAGCACATCGAGCGGATCGTGTCGGAAGGCGACAAGGTCAAAGCGACCGTCTTCTTCCGCGGACGCGAGATGGCGCATCCGGACTTCGGACGTCGCATTCTCGAGCGGCTGATGGACGACCTGGAAGGCGTTGCCACGGCCGAGACACATCCAAGCATGATGGGCAATCAGATGCACATCATTCTCGCTGGCGTCGTTGGCGCCAAAAAATAGGTACGAGCAGGGCCGGGAGCACACCACACCGTACACCTCCACGCCTGGAGACGGTGGGGTACCGGCCGAGGAAGATAGTTCGACATGCCCAAGATGAAGACCCACCGCGGGGCGGCCAAACGGTTCAAGTTGACCGCCAGCGGCAAAATCAAGAGAAGCAAGTCGTTGCGACGGCATATTCTGACCAGCAAGACGACCAAGCGTAAGCGCGGGCTGCGGAAGTCAGCCCTTATCTCGCCCGCGGACGAACAGAAGGTCCATCGTCTGCTGCCGAACGGATAGGATTACTGATGCCTCGAGTCAAACGCGGGTCGGTCCGCCGCGCCAAGCGGAAGAAAATACTGGCGCGTACAAAGGGTTTCTACGCGAACAAGAGCAAACTGTATCGAGAGGCCAAACTGTCCGGCGACAAGGCGGCGGAGCACGCCTACAGCGGCCGACGGCTCAAGAAGCGGGATTTTCGCCGGCTCTGGATCGTCCGGATCAACGCCGGCGCACACCAGCACGGGATGAGCTACAGCCAGTTCATGCACGGACTCTCAACCGCGGGAATCACGCTGGACCGGAAGAGCTTGGCCAATCTCGCCACGACAGAGCCCGGCGCGTTCGCACATCTGGCCGCCCAGGCCAAGGACGCCCGAGCGGCGGCGGCATAGTCTGCGAGGCGGCTGCCCAGGCAGCCGCCTCACCAGCGTCTCTCGTCAGGGACGCCTTGCACCACCCGCCAAACGTCGCACCGCGCCATGACCGCCCCCGACGCCATAGACGCCATTCGCACCGCCTTTCAGGCTGACCTGCGTGCCGTCGTGACCGCGCAGGATCTCCAGTCCGTTCGCGATCGCTATCTCGGGCGCAAGCAGGGCGCCGTCGCGGCCCTCATGAAATCGATGGCGGGGGCGGCGCCAGCCGACCGACCGGCGTTGGGGCAGGCCGCCAATCTCCTGAAGCGCGAGATCGACGAGGCGCTGACGGTACGACGGGACGCCCTGGACGCCACCGCGCGCCCACTGGGCAGCGTGGACGTCACGCTGCCGGGGCGCGAGCTGCCGTTCGGGAGACGTCACCCGCTGACGCTCATCCGCGAGCAAGTGGAAACGATCTTCGAAGGGCTGGGCTTCGAGATTCTTCAAGGCCCACAAGTCGAGGACGACTACCACAACTTCGAGGCGCTGAACATGCCGCCGGACCACCCGGCGCGCGACATGCAGGATACGTTCTATCTCCAGCAGCCGATGCCCGGCAGCGGCGCGGGCTCCGCCCCACCGGCCACCCTGCTCCGGACCCACACGTCCGGCATGCAGATCCGCTACATGGAGACGCATGAGCCACCGGTGCGGATCATCTCTCCAGGCCTGGTCTACAGACGCGATACGCCCGATCTCACGCACTCCCCCATGTTCATGCAAGTGGAAGGCCTCCTGGTGGGCGAGGGCGTCACGATGGCGGACCTGAAAGGTACGCTCGTCAGCTTCCTGCAGCGATTCTTTGACCCTGGCACCCGGGTCATGTTCAGACCCAGCTTCTTCCCCTACACCGAACCGAGCGCGGAAGTGTTCATCAGTTGTGTGTTCTGCGGTGGCGACGGCTGCCCGGTCTGCAAGCACACCGGCTGGCTCGAGATTCTCGGGTGCGGCATGGTGCACCCCGCCGTGTTCGAAGCGGTCGGCTACGACCCCGAGCGGTATACCGGGTGGGCCTTTGGTCTCGGTATCGACCGTGTCGCGCTGCTCAAGTACCGGGTGGAGGATATCCGCCTGTTCTACGACAACGACCTCCGTCTCCTGGAGCAGTTTCCCCATTGAGAATCCTGGTGTCGTGGCTGCGGGAGCTGGTCGATGTCCGGCTGGGGGATTCCGGCGCGGGGGCACGCGGACCGGCCGATATCACCGAGCTCGCCGACGCGCTGACGATGCGCGGCTTCGAGGTCGGCGCCGTAGAGCCGTGGCCGGCGGCTGACCGCGACCCTCCCGACGCGGTGCTGGACCTCGAGATCACCACCAACCGGCCGGACTGTCTCTCTGTCTTCGGCATCGCCCGCGAAGTCGGTGCGATGTATGGGGCCGAGCTCCGACTGCCGAAGGTGGAACCCGACGCCGCGGTCCTTGACGCCAGTGCGGCTCAACTGGGCAACAACGACGCGCCGCTCTCCATCACCATCGAAGACCCGGCTGTGTGCCCCCGCTATGTGGGCGCGTTGGCTGACGTAGAGGTCGGTCCATCCCCGCGTTGGCTGGCGGCCAGACTCGAGGCGGCGGGTGTTCGGCCCATCAACAACGTCGTTGACGTGACCAATTACGTCATGCTGGAACTGGGCCACCCGATGCACGCGTTCGACCACGCGAAGCTGTCAGGCCCGGAAATTCGAGTGCGCCGCGCTGCGGCCGGCGAGCTGATTCGCACGCTGGACGGCGTGGAACGCACACTCCAGCCGGAGATGCTGACCATCGCGGACGCCCAGCGACCCCAGGCGGTGGCCGGGGTCATGGGCGGGGCGGATTCGGAGGTCAGCGACACCACCCGCACCGTCGTGCTGGAAGCGGCCTACTTCAACCCAATTTCGGTGCGGCGGACCAGCAAGCGCCTGACACTGTCGACAGATGCCTCCTTCCGCTTCGAGCGCGGCACGGACGTGACAGCCCCCCTGACGGCGATCGCACGCGCCAGATACCTGTTGGCGGCCATCGGCGCCGGCCGACCGCGCGGCGCCGTGGTGGACTGCTTTCCAGCGCCGCCCGATCCGATCGTGGTCCGGCTACGCCATCGCCGTATCGGCCATCTGCTGGGCCAGAAGATCGAGCCGGCCTTCGTGGCACCGATACTGTCGAGGCTGGGGTTCGACCCGCGCGCCGAGGGCGAGGGCGACAGCCCCACGTGGCAGGTGACGGTGCCCCCGTTCCGCGTCGATGTCCATCGCGAGGAAGACCTCATCGAAGAGGTGGTCCGCCATCACGGATACGACCAGCTACCGACCACTTTCCCCGCGCTCACGGAGCCGGCGAGGGCGGCCGGCGAGTGGCGCGCCCGCGACCAGACCGTCAGGCGGCTGCTGACGGGATGTGGCTTCTCCGAGGCGATCACCTATGGGTTCGTGGAGCGCGAAGCGGCGCTCGCGATGCACCCGGACGCGTCCGATCTGGTAGCGCTCAGCAACCCGCTCTCGGAGAAAGGCGCCGTCCTGCGCCCCTCGCTGCTGCCCGGACTGGTCGATTCTCTTATTCATAACCGGCGCCGGGAACGACAGGACATCCGTTTGTTCGAGGTGGGCAGCCGGTTTCGGCAGAGCGTCGGAGAAACCCCGTCGCTCGCCGTGGCCATCACCGGCGCGGCGATTCCGCCGCACTGGGCCGGCGGCGGGCGCCCCGCCGACCTGTTCGACCTCACCGGGGCGCTCACCCGGCTGGCGGAGGGTTTCGGCAGCCACGTCGCGTTCGAGTCCGGCACCGCGCCCGCGCTGGTGCCTGGCCGCACGGCCAGCATCCGGCTCACGTGCGGGAACCACACGTCGGCGGTCGGCTGGGTGGGACAGCTCGATCCTGGCTTCGCCAACCGGCGCGGGCTCCCGGGGTCGCAGGAGGTTTATGTCGCCGAGTTCGACCTCCGACCGCTCACCTTGGACGCGTTTGCACGTCTCCGGGCGGCGCCGGTTCCCCGCCACCCGTCTGTCGTTCGCGATCTCTCGCTGGAGGTCGACGACACCTTGCCTGCGTCTGAGGTTCGTGACACGATCTGGGGCTCTGCGGGTCCGACGCTGGTCCGTGTGCAAGAAGTGGATCTGTATCAGGGTTCCGGTGTGGCCTCAGGAGCGGTGAGCCTGTCGGTGCGGCTGACCTTCCGCGCAGGGGACCGCACGCTCACCGATGCCGAGGTGCACACCGCGACCGCTGAGGTCGTGTCCGCACTGGAGCGGTTGCATCACGCGAAGTTGAGATAAGGGGGACCGATGCCAACACTGAGCCTCGAACCGATCGACCGACTGGCGGACAAGGTCCAGACGCTCGTCGCGGTTCTTGAGCGGACCCGAGCGGAACTGACACGCGCCGCGGACGACAATGCCCGGCTGTCCCAGGAGGTCGATGTCCTACGCACCAGGCTCGCGAGTGCCGAGGGCCAGGGGGCCCAAGCGCTGATGCTGTTGACCGAGCGTGATCAAATTCGGGTGCGGGTCGCCGACATGTTGGAGCAGCTCGACAACCTGAGCCTGTAGTTGTGGCCGACGAGGCACCCCGCGTCGTCACGGTCGAGATCATGGGTCAGCGCTACCCTATTAAGAGTGCGCTCGATCTCGAATACATCACCCACCTCGCGGAGTACGTCGACGAAAAAATCCAGTCCGCGGCCGATCACTCGACCGGTGGCGATGCGATTCGCGTGACCGTGCTCGCCGCCCTCAACATCGCCGACGAGTATTTCCGGGCCAGAGACACCGACACGAGCCAGGACACCGAGTTGCGTCGGCGTGCAGGCGCCCTCGAGCAGATCGTCGATCGGGCGATTGAACGGTTCGGATAGCCTCCTCGACCCGCTCCCCTCACCCCCAATGGGGTCAGCTTGCCCCACGTCCAGGTTCGTTCTAAGATGGGTCGACTAGAGCGGTACAGATAGGCAGTCACGCTCTGCCGCGTATGTCGGCTGACAGTTGGCGGCCATATATATAAAAAAGTTCCCTGCAGTGCTCGTGATGGCCCGGAGAATCGGTTTGAACCAACGCTATATCTAAGTGGGCTGCGACGTCTCGTGGTGTGCACGCCTCCGCGTGAGGTAGCCTAAAGCGAGATTAGGCGTATCCAGAGCGGCTCCACCTGCTTCCAGCAGGTTCATCCGACCTCCCCACACGGCAACGCGGGGATTTTCGCCTTCCTCTCCTGGCGTCGCCCGTTCGATCGACGAGTCCGCACCGGGCCCGCCATCGCACGGGTGCTTCCCGTCGAGGGCTGCCCGTCGAGCGCCGGCCGTCTGACGCCGCCCGCCGAGCCCCGGCCACCTCGCCGCGGGTTCCGAAAGGAACACGCATGGACTTTTCGACCGTCGTCGTGCCCGCGCTCGCCGCGTTCGTCGCCGCCGGAGCCGTGTTCGGAATGTGGATCGTCACGCGCAAGCGGATTGCAGCGGAGACGATTGGCGAGGCCAGGGAACAGGCGTCCAGGCTGATACGAGAGGCCGAGCGGGACGCCGCCGCCACCATCAAGGCCGCGGCGCTGTCGGCCAAGGAGGAGGCCCACACGCTCCTCCGGACGGCAGAGCGCCAGACGAACACCCGCCGGGATGAGTTGGCCTCCATCGAGCGCCAGTTCGCGCAGCGGTCGAGAGACCTCACCGAACAGAGTCGGCAAGCGGCCCAGACCGAGGCCAGATTGAGCGAGCGCCAGGACGCGCTCGCGGAGCTCGAGCGCGCCCTGGCGGACGACCGGAAGCGGTGTGACGAGCTGACGCGTGAACAGGAACTCGCGCTGCAACGCGTGTCCGGCCTCAGCGCCGATGAGGCCAAAGACCTCGTCATCAAGCAGATCGAGCAGGACGCACGCCGCGAAGCCGCCAACCTGGTCAAACGCCTGGAAACGGAGGCGCGAGAGTCCGCGGCCGAAAAGGCCAAGCAGATCATTACACAGGCCATCCAGCGCAGCGCGCCGGAGCACGCGATCGAGACGACCGTGTCGGTCGTGGACCTCCCCAGCGATGACCTCAAGGGCCGCATCATTGGCCGGGAAGGCCGGAACATCAGGGCGCTGGAACAGGCCACCGGGGTGGAGCTGATTGTTGATGACACACCGGGCGCCATCATTCTGTCCAGCTTTGACCCCTTCCGCCGGGCGGTCGCCAAGCAGGCGATCGAGCAGTTGGTGGCTGATGGACGCATTCACCCGGCCCGCATCGAGGAGGTGGTGGAACGCGTCAAGAGCGAGCTCGACGCGCGCGCCACGAAAGAAGGTGAGGCGGCCGCATTTGAGCTCGGCCTCTTCGACATGGATCCGGAAATCCACCGGCTGATGGGCCGGCTGAATTACCGGACCAGCTACGGGCAAAACGTCCTGAGCCACTCGAAAGAGGTCGCCTATGTGGCCGGGATCATGGCGAGAGAAGTGGGCCTGGACGCCCACACGACCATTCGCGCCGCGTTCGTGCACGACATCGGCAAGGCCATTGACCGCGATCTGCAGGGCACGCACTTGACCCTGGGCATCGAGTTTCTCCAGAAGCACGGTGAGAGCAAGGCGGTGGTGGACGCCATGGCGGCCCATCACATGGACATCGACTGGCCGTCACTGGAGTCGATGATCGTGCAGGCCGCCGACGCGATTTCCGCCGCGCGGCCGGGAGCCCGGAGGGACATCCTGGAGTCGTACATCAAGCGACTGGAGTCGCTCGAGGGCATTGCTGAGTCGTTCGACGGCGTGTCAAAGGCGTACGCGCTCCAGGCCGGCCGCGAGATTCGCATCATGGTGGAGAGTGACAAGGTCAGCGACGAGGAGGCGGTCTGGCTGTCCAAGGACATCGCCAAACGGGTGGAGAACGAGCTTCAGTATCCCGGCCAGATCAAAGTGACGGTCATCCGTGAAACCCGGGCGGTGGATTACGCCCGGTAACGCGGTCGACACCGTCGGCGCACTCGGAGAGGCCGCGATCATCCAGCGCGTCCGCGACCGGGTGCCGCAGGCGCCGGACTGGGTGCTGGTCGGGATTGGCGACGACGCCGCGGTCATCGAGCCACAGCGGGGCACGCTCGACGTCCTGACCACCGACACGCTCGTCGCCGGCATCCATTTCGATTTCGCGTTCGTCCCACCCGGCGACGTCGGTCACAAGACCCTCGCCGTCAACTTGAGCGATCTGGCGGCCATGGGCGCCGAACCACGTGCCGCGCTCCTGTCGCTGGTCCTCCCCCGCTCCATGGCCACGGCCGACCTCGACGCGGTGCTCGACGGCATGCTCGCGCTGGCGGCTCACCATGGCGTGGCGCTGGTCGGCGGCAACGTGACACGGTCGGACGGCCCGCTGGTGCTGGGCGTCACCGCCGTCGGCTCGGTGCGCCGCCGGCGAGTGCTCACTCGAGCCGGCGGGCGCCCAGGCGATGAGCTCTGGGTCACGGGTGTGGTCGGGGCAGCCGCGGCCGGGCTGGCGTGTCTGCAGCACGATCCGTCGCCGTCGTGGACCACGGTCTGGGACTCGGACCTCGCCGACTGTGTCCTGCACTATCGGCGCCCCGAGCCCAGGGTCCGCATTGGCATGCTGCTAGGGAGAAACAAGGCTGCGCGGGCCACCGTCGATTTGAGCGATGGACTGGCCGATGGACTGCGGCAGCTGACCTCGGCCTCCGGGGTGGGCGCCGTCGTGGACGGATCGGCGGTCCCGATTGCGCCCGGCGCCGTCCGATGGTTCGAGGCGCACGGCCTGGACCCTCTGGAGGCCGCTCTGGCGGGGGGAGACGACTACGAGTTGTTGATGGCCGTGCCCAGCAGGCACCGGCGTCGCTTCGCGGCCATTCGGCAACAGGCGCGCGGGGTGCCCTTCACTCGGATCGGCGAATGCACGACGGCACCAGACCTGGTGCTGCGAACGGCCTCGGGCACGCGTGCGCTTCCCGCCGGTTACGAACATTTCCGAAGCGACGAGTCCCCGGTCACGTAGTCGTCGCGCAGCGGCGACGCGGACGCCGACGCGCTCACCCGGCGCGAGCGTCCCCACCCGCGGCGGCCGACTCCTGGTCCTGATACTGCAGTTCGTAGAGGGTGTGGTAGAGGCCGCGCTGAGCCAACAGCTCCTGATGACTCCCCTGCTCCCGCAGCCGGGCTTTGTGGAACACCAGGATGGTGTCCATGTCCTGCACGGTGGACAGACGATGGGCGATGGCAATCGGGGTACGGCCGGCCATGAGGACGTGCAAGGCGTCCTGAATGAGTTGCTCAGTGTTCGTGTCCACACTGGAAGTGGCCTCATCGAGCACGAGCACACCCGGCTCGTAGGCGAGCGCGCGGGCAAATGACAACAGTTGACGCTCACCGGCCGAGAAGGTGG
>SXOW01000076.1 GCA_005778315.1 Acidobacteriota bacterium | reverse complement strand
TGCCGGTGCTGGGCTGCGAAGGGGCGGCCCGGGTCGATTTCCGCATTACGCCGCGCGGCCGTCCGTTTGTCTTGGAGATCAATACGGCGCCGGGCATGACGGAGACGAGTCTGCTGCCGATGGCGGCGGCGAGGGACGACATATCGGAGGACGTGAATCAGTATGCGGTGACCTGGGGTGCCGCGGCGCTCCGCCAGGCCGTGGCTCGAGAGTTTACGCGGCGACACGGCCTGCCGGTTGACGCCGACACCCAGGTGACGGTCTGCTGCGGAGCGACCGAGGCGATGGTGTCCACGATGCTGGGCATCCTGAACCCCGCCGATGAAGTCGTGGTCTTCGAGCCGTTCTACGAGAACTACGGTCCAGACGCCATTCTGTCCGGTGCGGTCCCTCGATACGTCACCTTGCACGAGCCGAATTGGACGTTCGACCCCGACGCGCTGGCGGCCGCCTTCAACGACCGGACGCGCGCCATCATCGTCAACAGCCCGAACAACCCGACCGGCAAGGTTTTTACACGGTCCGAGCTGGAGACCATCGCCGCCCTGTGTCATCAGTGGGACGTGGTGGCAATTACCGACGAAATCTACGAGCACATCATCTACGACGGGTGCCGGCATGTGCCGATGGCGACCGTTGACGGCATGGCGGACCGGACGATCACCATCAACAGCTTGTCGAAGACCTACAGCGTGACCGGGTGGCGTGTAGGATGGGCCATTGCGCCCCCGCGGCTGGCCGGCGCCATCCGCAAGGTGCATGACTTTCTGACCGTCGGCGCCGCGGCTCCGCTGCAGGCTGCTGGGGCGGCAGCATTGGCATTGCCCGAGAGCTACTACACGGAGCTCGCGGCGGGCTACCAGCGCCGACGCGACATGTTGCTCCGGGTGCTCGAGCCGCGGGGGTTCGTCTGCTTCAAGCCGGACGGTGCCTACTACGTCATGACCGACATCGCCGGATTCGGGTTTGCCGACGACCTCGAATTTGCCCGGTATCTGGTGTCGGAGATCGGCGTCGCGGCGGTGCCTGGCAGTAGCTTCTATCACGACCAATCGCTGGGCCGTACGAAGGTACGATTCACCTTCTGCAAACGCGACGAGACCCTGCTGGCCGCCGGCAGAAGGCTCGAAGCCCTACCCGGGTCATCTCCGGCCAGGGGGGGCTAGAAGCGGACGAGTGCGCCGACGTAGATCCCGTCAAGCTTCAGTCCGACGGCGTCTTCGTTCGACGACACGTTGAGGTCCAGTGAACGGTATCCGACCTGGACGCCTAGATTGTCGATGAAGTTCACGGTGGCGCTCACGTCGAAGTCGATGTATTCGCCCTCGAAAGAATCGAGCGCGTTGTTGGGCACCTTCAGGCCGCTCACCTCGGCCGTGACCGCGAGGACGGACAGCGGGTAGACCTTGACGATCGCCCCGATGGCCGGAATCGGCCCTCGTGCGCGGATGAATTCGTTGGCCAGCCCCGGGGCGTCCAGCGAGGCCTCGATGTCAGTGTATTTCGCCTCGAGGATGACACCGAAATAGCCGCGACGGCGGTGGATGATGTCGTATTCGTACCCGATCCGCCACGCGTTCCATCCGAGCGACGAGGTCACCGGCACCCCGATGTTGTACGCGATGCCGCGGAACACGATGCGCCGCTCCACCGTGGCCTGCCCATCGAACTTGATCGGGATGAAGTCGAGACGGAAGCGGTGCTTGCGGGCCGCCCGCAAACGCAACCGTAGCTCGCCGAACCGTTGTGTCTCGAAGCCCAGATCGCGGACGAAGTCGATCTCCGTCCCGGCGATGCCGAACGCATCGCTCGAGATCGTCATATCAGGGGACGGATTCCACATGCCGCCGAACAGTTCCACATGGTAGTCCTCGCCCACGGCGAAGCTCGACGGGGGCGGGAGCAACTGAGCCGCGGCTGGAGATGCGGTGGTCAGCAGGGCGACGGCGGTCAGAACAAGTCGGCGGACACAGGTCATGGGTCAAGACACTCTTTCGTAGCGGACGAGGGCCTATGCAAGCATAGGTCGTACCAGGTCGGCGGAGGGGGCTCGCGTGGGCCCGCAACTGTCCCTCTTCCCTCTATCGACCGGAACCCTCCACGGCTGTAGAAGCGACAGCCTCGTCATTGAGACCTCGGAACTGTTAATCTGCGCGTTTCGGGCTCGCGCCTTCGCCCGACGCCCCAGCCATCGATGTCACCGCTTGCCCGGCTACGCCCGCATGTCCTTCGGTATCGCGTTCAGTTCGCGGCGGGACTGGTGTGCCTGGTGCTCGCCACCGCGTTGTCGCTCCTGGGGCCGTGGGTGCTCCGGTTTGCCATCGATGACCTGAGCGCCGATGTCACCGCAGCCAAGCTGGGGCGGTATGCCTGGGCGTTGCTCGGGCTGGCGCTGGTTGGCGGGGTCTTCCGGTTCTTGATGCGCCGCATCATTGTCGGCGTCTCCCGCTCAATTGAGTACGACCTCCGCAACCTCTTCTTTGACCACGTGCAGCGGCTGCCGCTGGCCTACTTTCACGCCAACCGCACCGGCGACCTGATGTCGCGCGCGACCAACGACCTCAACGCGGTGCGGATGATGGTGGGGCCGGCCGTCATGTACATGGGCAACACGAGCATCGTCTTCGTGGTGTCGGTGACACTCATGCTGTCGATTGATCCCGGGCTCACACTGGCGGCGTTGTTGCCGCTGCCGCTGGTTTCGGTGGCGGTCAAGCGCTTCGGCAGCGCGATCTATCGCCAGTCAGAGAAGATCCAGGCCCAGCTGGCGACCCTGAGCGCGGTGGTGCAAGAGTCGCTGGCTGGCGTTCGCGTCGTTCGAGCCTATGGTCGCGAGGCGGTCGAGACAGAGCGGTTCAGACGTGAGAATCAGGAATATCTGGAGCGCAACGCCGCGGTCATCCGACTCCAGGCGCTGTTCTACCCCAGTCTGGCGTTCATCCTTGGACTCGCCGGGTTGCTGGTGCTGTGGCTCGGCGCCCGCCACGTCATTGATGGGCGGATCACGGTCGGGCAGTTCGTGCAGTTCAACGCCTACCTTGTCATGTTGAGCTGGCCGATGATTGCGTTCGGCTTCGTCACCAATCTGTTTCAGCGGGGGATGTCGTCATGGCAGCGGATGGTGGACGTCCTGGACGCGGCCCCAGCTGTCGCTGAGCCCGACGCCAGTCCGACCGCGTGCGGCGTGTCGGTGTCGGAGATCACGGGCCGTCTGGAGCTCAGGAACCTCTCGTTCGCCTACAACGGACACCCGGTGCTAGAGGGGATCTCGGCCACGGTGGAGGCCGGACAGACCCTGGCGCTGGTCGGTCCGACCGGGTCTGGGAAGTCGACCCTGGTTTCGCTGCTACCGCGCTTGTTTGACCCGCCGCGCGGCACCATCTTCATCGACGGGACCGACATTCTCGATCTGCCGACATCGACCTTGCGCCGGGTCGTTGGTGTGGCGCCACAGGAGCCGTTCCTGTTCTCTCGCACGGTGGCTGAGAACGTCCAGTTTGGCGTGCATGGCTTCGACGGACCCGACGCCACCGATGACAGCGACGCGGACAGTCAGGTCGCCGTCGCACACCAGGCGATGGCCATCGCGAGACTGGACAAGGACCTGGCGGCGTTTCCGCAGGGCGCCGACACCCGAGTCGGTGAACGAGGGGTCACGTTGTCCGGCGGGCAGAAACAACGGACGGCGCTGGCCCGCGCCCTTGCGGCGGATCCGCGCATCCTGGTGCTGGACGACGTCTTGTCGGCGGTCGACGCGTTTACCGAAGACGAGATCCTGCGCGGCTTGCGTGACACCACGCGCCGGCGGACAACCGTCATCGTCTCCCATCGCATCTCGACCGTGCGGCACGCCGACCTGATCTTGGTGCTGGAGGCGGGCCGCGTCGTGGAGCGGGGCACCCACGACGCCCTCGTGTCGCAGGGTGGACACTATGCGGGGCTGCACCGGAAGCAGCTGCTCGAGCTCGCGCTGGAGGGAGCGTAGCGGTGACGGTCGCGCTTCCGGCTGACGACGGCGACGTGCTCGGGAAGGCCTACGACGCACGGCTGATGCGTCGCCTGATCCAGTTCATGTCGCCCCACCGGGCGTCCATCGGGCGGGCGTTCGCCGCCATCGTCGGTCTCTCGGTGCTCCAGCTCGCGCCGCCGTATCTCACCAAGATCGCGATCGACAGGCACATTGCAACCGGCGAGTTGGACGGGCTCGACACGCTCGCCATCCTGTTCGGGGTGGTGCTCGTGCTGTCGTACGTGCTGGAGTACGTCCAGACCTACACCTTGGAGATGACCGGGCAACGGATCATCTTCGACCTCCGGATGCGCATCAGTGAGCATCTGCAGCGTCTGGATCTGTCGTTTTACGACCGCAACCCGGTCGGGCGGCTGATGACGCGGGTGACGACCGATGTCGACACGTTGAACGAGCTGTTCGCCTCTGGCGTGATATCCGTTTTTCGGGACATCTTCATGCTGGTCGGGATTGCCGTTGTCCTCTTCGTCATGGACTGGCGGTTGGCGATCGTGGCGCTGTCGGTGCTGCCCCTCATTGCGCTGGTGACGCAGTGGTTCCGCACGCACGCCCGGCACTCGTATCGCGAGGTCCGCGGGTTGATCGCGCAGATCAACGCGTTCCTGCAAGAGAACATCACCGGCATGGCCACCGTACAGCTTTTCAGGCGCGAAGGGCGGCAGTTCGACCAGTTCGATGGCATCAACGTGGCGCACCGCGATGCGAACGTGGCGTCCATCTTCTACTATGCGGTGTTCTACCCGGCCATCGAGGTGCTCGGGGCGGTGGCGGTGGCGGCGATTCTCTGGTTTGGCGGCGCCTGGACGTTGCAGGGAACCCTCGAACTCGGGTCGCTGGTGGCGTTCGTGCTGTATTCCCAGCGGTTCTTCAGCCCCATCAGCGATCTGTCTGAAAAATTCAACATCCTCCAGTCCGCCATGGCGTCGTCCGAGCGGGTGTTCGCGCTGCTGGATACCCCGGTGGCGGTCAGCAGCCCGGTCCGCCCGTCGTCATCCCTGGCAGCCTTGTCATCCCCGTCAGACGGGCCGTCGTCCCCGTCAGACGGGCCCGGGCACATCCGTTTCGAACATGTCTGGTTTGCGTATCGCGCTGACCACTACGTGCTCGAGGACATCAGCTTCGAGGTGGCTCCCGGGCAACGGGTTGGTGTGGTCGGCGCGACCGGCGCCGGGAAGACCACGCTGATC
>SXOW01000075.1 GCA_005778315.1 Acidobacteriota bacterium | reverse complement strand
GGTACTCCATGACGAAGTCGCCCTGCCCCATAGTGCTTCCCACGTGGGTGATAGCGTGACAGGAGGTACACCCCAGGCCCGCTTGCGCTTCCGGCGTATCGATCTGTTCCACGATCGGCCGGTCGAAGCGCCCGTTGAAGAAGACGGCATGGTCGTGACAGCCGGCGCACCATTTCGACGGCTCGGTCCCGACCACCTCCTGCATGTATTCGATGGAGCGGCGGTACCACTGATTGTTGAACGACGAAAAATGGTGGGCCGAACCATTCCACTGATCGTAGATGTCCCGATGGCACCGCGCGCACATCTCGCTGGTGAGAAAGAAGTCGGCTGGAATCAGATCGCCGGTGCTAGTCGTGGCCGACGACGGATACAGCGCCGTGCCAACCCCGGCGCCTTCCTCTTCCATCGTCGCCGGGGGCCCGGCCGGATTCTCGATCGCATGGGCTTGCCGCCATCGGGTGTCCCAGGCGCCCCGTGCCGAGGGGACGGCGACGGCGACGGCGGCGAGCAGCAACACCACGGCGCGTGTCGCCACCAGGGACGGCACCGGACGCACCTCGCCCTTCGCCTCATGGCCCGCCCCGTGTCCCGCGCCGCGCCACAGCCATACCGCCACGGCGGCCGCGCCCAACCCCGAGGCCCAGACGTGCGCGTCCAGAAACTGTCCTGATTGGCCCAGTATGGCCGAGGCCATTATGGCGAGCCCCGACACCAGCCCGCCGGTGAAGAGCAGCAGGGCCAGACGCGCGAGCCTCCCCGTCGGCCATCCCTGCTGGCGCAGCCACCAGACGGCGAGCCCGGCCAGAAACACCCCCAGGAGCGGATGCAGCACCACGTTGGCGATGTACCAGAGCGAGGCACTGGGCGCCACCGCGAGCAACGCCGCGTTGAGGAGCAGCAATACGCCGCCGGCAGTGAGAGTGCGTGAAAGACCGATGCGTCGATTCATGGGGTGCCGCGCCCTTGGCGGGCCTCGCAGAGTGAGGTATCCTGACCCACGATAGCAGATTCACATGTCAGGGATCAGCTCACATATCCGTCCCACTGCAGGTTTGGAGGCCAAGGTGTTTCGACCAACCACCAGCGCATCGCGGCAATCGTTCCTACTGGCGATCATTCTTGCGATGGGGGCCGGTGCGCCGAACCCGGCCAACGCGCAGTCCACTCCCAGCCTCGAAATCGATCCAGCTGAGATTACGTTCCACAAAGACATCGAACCGATTCTGCAACGCAGTTGTCAGAACTGCCACCGCGAAGACTCGGTGGCGCCGATGTCGCTCCTCACCTACGAGGACGCCCGTCCGTGGGCGCGTGCCATGAAGCGGCGCACCGCCATGGGCCGACGAGCGGGAGTGATGCCCCCGTGGTATGTCGAGCAGAACATCGGGATTCAGGAGTACAAGTACGACCCGTCGCTCAGCGACAAAGAAGTGGCCGTGATTGGCGCGTGGGCCGACGCGGGCGCCCCGCGTGGCAATCTCGCGGACGCACCGCCGCCACGCGATTTTGGCGACGGTGGGTGGACAATCGGCGAGCCGGACCTCGTAACGAAACTGCCGGAGGTCATCGTCGGTGGCGAGCAACCCGACTGGTGGGGCGAAATCGAAACGACCCTGGTAGGCAATACGACGGACCGGTATGTCGAGGCGCTCGAATTCAGAGAAATCAATGACGTGCTGGACACCGAAGACTCGCGGGAGACCGTGGGTGGGCGGTTTGTCTTCCACCACATGATTTGGAGCACCCAGGTCATCGGCGACGACGGGGCTCAGGATGTGGACAGGGCCGCGGACACCACCACCGGGTGGCCCGTGCACGAGGTCGGCCGCAACGCCGACACCTTCGACCCGCAGGCCGGGCGGCTGCTGGCCGCCAACTCGAGCGTCGTCTCCAACTCCGTCCACCTGCACTCCAACGGCCGAGACACCAAGTCGCATTTGGAAATTGCGTGGAAGTTCCACCCGGAAGGGTACGAGCCGGTCTTGAAGCCGGCCCGGCGTTCGCTCGGAGATGGGCTGAACATCGACATCAGGCCGGAAGAGGCAGACCAGCAGCTACACGCCTACACCGTGCTGCAGGACCACCAGAAGCTGACCACGTTCGAGCCGCACCTGCACGCACCGGGGCAGCGCATGTGTCTGGAAGCGATCTGGGGCAACCACATCGAGACGTTGACCTGTGCCGGATACGACCACAACTGGGTGCGGACCTACGAGTACGCGGACCACACGGCACCGATTCTGCCCAAGGGCACCATCCTGCACATCACCGGCTACATGGACAACACTACCGCCAACCGGAACGTCCCGGATCCGCGGAACTGGCAGGGCTCCGGCAACCGCTCGGTGACCAACATGTTCATCGACCTCGGTATTGGCGTGCAGCTCTCCGACGAGCAGTTCCTCGAGCAGATGGAACAGCGTCGGCAAGCGATCGGCTGGAGAACCGGTGACCACGTGATTGGCTGCCCACTGTGCGCGTATGACGACCTGACCATCGCCGACGTCGCCGAAGACGAGGCAGCAACCGACGCGCCAGCCGAGCCCGCGGCCCAGCAGTAGCGAGAGGTGCGGCTTCGAAGACACCCATGACTGGCTGTTCACTTCATCGACAGGGCATCGCCTGCGCGGCGGGCGCGGTCCTCCTCGCCGCGACGCTGCTGGCGCCCGGACCGGCTGCGGCTCAGCGGCTCACCTACAACAGTGGGCAGAACATCTCACCCGCCTACGAGGGCTGGGAGACCGACGTCGACGGCTCGCGCTATTTCCTGTTCGGGTATATGAACCGCAACTGGCAGGAGCGGCCGACCATCCCCGTCGGTCCGGACAACAGTATCGAGCCCGGTGGTCCCGACCAGGGACAACCGACTCACTTTCAGCCACGACGCAACCGGTTCGTCTTCCGAGTACCGGTACCGGACAACTTCGCGGTTGAGGACGAGCTCGTCTGGACCCTCACGGTAAACGGCGTGACAGAGCGCGCATTCGCGACGCTGAGGCAGGATTACTTCGTGGACTCCATGGTGCGGGCGTCGGAGAACGGTGCCATTGGGGCCGGCACCAGCAGCCCGAAGATCCGTGCCAACAAGGGACCGACCCTCGGCGTCGAGGGCGGCACGACCCGCACGGTCCGCGTCGGAGAAGCGCTCACCCTGACTGCGGTGGCCCAGGATGACGGCGAGCCGGTGTCGCCTCGGAAACGGTTTGCCGCGTTCGATCCGAGTCTGAACCGCCGCTGGAATCCGAGCGCTCGAGTCACCGTCAACACCGAAACCGGGCTGCGGGTGTCCTGGTTTCTGTACCGCGGCGCGAATGCGGTCAATTTCGAACCGCCGCAGGTGAGCGTCTGGGAAGATACGCGGACCGGCGCCTACTCGCCGTGGGCGCCGCATTTCGTCAACCCGGAACCACCGGCCGATGGCACCTGGGTCACCCACGCCACCTTCGACACCCCCGGTACCTACGTGCTCCGGTGTTTGGCGGCCGACGGGGCCCTCGACCTGTTCTACTCCGTGACGGTGACCGTCACGGAGTAGCGCGCGGCCGTTGGATGCCCGCGTCAATCTGGCGACCGACGTCGCCGCGGCGCGACCACAGCGACCGTCTCTGTCAGAGACCTCCACGCAACCGCGGGAGCCGCTCTCTCATCTCCGCCCTCGACAATCCGAGTAGCCGGCTCGCGGCAACGAGCCGGTCCATATCGACCCCGTACAGGTGCGTCGGCGATTCACCGAGTCCCACAAGGTTGCGGGTTTCGATCCCCGAGGCGACCCACGCCGAGAACCATCGCCGCGCGCCGTCGTCACCGATCACGGCGGCGCGGGCACGAGCTTCGGCCTGACCGAACAGCGCGGTCCACTGCTCTTCGCCGGCTCCGAGAAATCCCCGCCACGCGGCCGAATCACGCTGGTCCGCGTTGTCGACGCCGCTGGCACGATCGGGCTCATCATCGTCGAGTAGACGCTGTCGTATCTCTTCGAAGCTCACGCATGCGAAATACAGGAACGACACGTCCCGGAACACCCGGAAATCGAGGCGTGCGGCATAGGCGGCGGCGAGCAGGGCC
>SXOW01000074.1 GCA_005778315.1 Acidobacteriota bacterium | reverse complement strand
TCTATTACGCGAACCAGGTGCAGGGTGCGGCCCTGGGTGCGACGCTGTTCGACCTTGCACGGCGGGGTGTCATCGCGATCGAGCAGGATGCTGAGAAGAAGAAGTGGTACGAGTCGGGACCCAGATTCAGCCTCCACCTGAAGCGGGAAGAGTCGCGGCGGCAATGGGACGGCCTGACGGCCTATGAACGGAGTCTGGTCGACTTCTTGTTCGACGAGGTGGCCGGTGGTCGAGACACGCTTCGATCTCGAGAACTGACGAAGGCGCGCGGCACGATGCAGAAGTGGTTCAGGGGCTGGAAGAAGCTGGTCAGGACCGCCGCGGCTGACGCCGACGGCCAGCGACCGTACTACGATCCTGCCAGTATCCGCGCCACCGTCGTATCCGCGGTCGTGGCGGCCACCATTGTGTGTGGCGGGATTGTGGTCGTCGTGACCGTGGGGACCCTGGGTGTGCTCGCCATCATTGCTGGCGTGGTCTGCGGTGTGGGCTCACTCGCGATCCTGAGGCTCACGCCGGAGGCCCGGCTCAAGCGGAAGAAATTGCAAGCCTTCCGGCGCTATCTCAAGGATTTTCACCAGCAGAGTCGTCTCAGCGCGGGCGAGCAGATCGGAGACTACCTGATCTACGGACTCGCGCTGGGGGTCGGAGCGAAGGCGATCGAACGTCTGTTCGGCACACTCTCGGAGCGGGACCGCAGCGCGTATCTCCCCTGGTATATGCATCATCACGACTCGGTGTCGCCGGGCGAGTTCGCCCAGGCGATGACCTCGGTCGTCACGGCCACCACCGCGACCGTCAGTTCCTCGGCCGGGGCCGGCGGTGGGGCGTCTGGCGGTGGCGGCGGTGGCGGCGGGGGTGGTGGAGGCGGCGCGGGCTAGCAACGGGGGGCAACGTCCCCTTGACCAGGCTTAAGATCTCACGCATAGTGCGGACCACTATGGATAACCGTGCACGCATGCTGGTCGTCGCGACGGCGTTCGCCCTGGTGTCGTCGACCGTAGCCCTCCAGGCCCAGGCCCAGGCACCGGAGCCTGGCGTGGGATACTCGGTCGCCGATTGGCCGTTTGTTGGGGGAGATCAGGGCAGTTCCCGCTATTCGACCCTGGCCGACATTTCACTCGACACGATCAACCGTCTTGGCGGCGCGTGGGTCACGCGACTCGATGGCGGCGGGTCATCCCGTTCAACCCCCGTCGTGAAGGATGGCGTCATCTATCTGACGGCCGGACCGAGTGTGCACGCCATCAGCGGCGCGACCGGGGAGACGCTGTGGCGGTGGCAATCCGACGACCCGGAGGCGCGGATGGTGCCGACGTGGCAGGGGGTCGGGCTGAGCGAGGAACTGGTGTTCGTCGGTCTGGCCAGCGCGCAGGTGGCGGCCCTGCGTCAGGACACCGGCGCGTTGGTCTGGGCCACGGCGGCCGGCAGCGTGCCCAGTCATGACGGCGAGACTGTCACCACGGCACCGATGCACGCGCGGGGGAAGGTGTTCGTCGGCGTGGCCAACGGGGACTCAGGTGGGCAGGGCCGAGTCGTCGCGCTGGATGCCGCCACCGGGGAGATTGAGTGGACGTTTTTCGTGGTGCCTCGCCCGGGTGAGTTTGGTCACGAGACCTGGCCACAGGATTCCAATATTTGGGAAGTCGGTGGCGGGGGCGTCTGGCTGAACGGCAACGTGGATCCGGAGTTGGGACTCGTGTATTTCTCCACCGGGAATCCGGTGCCAATGTTTGGCGGAGAGGTGCGCGAGGGGGACAACCTGTTTACCGCGGCGGTCCTGGCCCTGGACATGGAGACCGGGGAACGGCGGTGGCACTTCCAGGTCGTTCGGCACGACATCTGGGATGCGGATATCGCCACCCCGACGCTGCAGTATGACGTCGAGATGGGCGGACAGACGCGGAAGGCGTTGGCCGCCATCCGAGCCGACGGCTTGCTTTTTCTGTTCGACCGGGAGACTGGCGAGCCGCTCATTCCGATCGAGCAGCGCCCGGTGCCCCAGGATGCCCGTCTGCTCACGGCCGACACGCAGCCGTTTCCGGTTGGGGCCGAGAGCATCATTCCAGACTGCTCCTATTGGCGGGATCGGGTGGCGCCACCGTTCGAGCTGAGTTGCAGTGTGTTCACCCCGCTGTCGGTGGGTCAAGAGACGGTGGTGGCCCTCGGCTCACCGATTCCGATGGTGCGGGTGACCCCGATGGCCTTCAGCCCGCAAACCGGCTATATCTACGCGCAGGGGCGCGGGCATGTCGGTCGCGCCAAGCGATTTGCGGATCCCTGGATCTCCGACAACCGCCCTGACGGCTACCTCCGGCTGGGGCTGCCGGAGTCCACCGGCGTGCTGGCCGCCGTGGATCCGAAGACGAATCGGGTCGCGTGGAAGCAGGAGTTGCCGGGTGGCCGGCTCGGCACGAGTGGTCCCCTGGCGACCGCGGGTGGTTTGGTGTTCTGGGGTGCGGCCGATGGGCAGCTCGACGCCTATAATGCCCAGACCGGCGAGCGCGTGTGGGCCTTTCAGGCGACCCCAGCCGGGACCCGGCTGCGGCCTGGGCCAACCGCGACCTACGCGGTCGACGGCACGCAGTATGTCGCGATTCCGATGGGCAATGAACTCTGGGCGTTTGCCCTGGACGGCACCGTGCCACCACGCGATGAGCCGTTGGCCGAGCCGTTGGCAGATCTCGTCCGTTGGACGGGGCCACCGCCACGCGAAACCAACGACATGGAGACCTCCACCCTGCGAGAGAATCCCTCCTGGTCGCTCGGGGGCAGCCGCGGCGCGTTGGATGAGCACGCATTCAACCCACAGCGCGCCCAGATCAGGGTCGGCGAGCGTCTGCGCATCATCAACAATGGCGAGTTGAGTCACACCGTGGTGGCCCGCGACGGCAGTCGGACGACCGGGCTGATCGAGCCAGGACTGTTCGGCTCCCTGACCTTCGACGCGCCCGGCACGTTCCTCTTTCACTGCGAGGAGCACCCGTGGGCGCTGGCAGAGGTCACCGTCGTCCCCTGAGGTCTGTCATGCACCTGCACCGAGGTGCGGGTCTCCTCACGGTGGCGGCCGGCGTGCTGGCCCTGACGTCGGGACCACCCCGGGCCTTGGCGAGGTGACGGTCGTTTCCTGAGACGTCAATCAGGGTCAATCATGCCATTCAGTCGATGGTGGACGCTGGCGGCCGCGGCGCTCGTGCTGGCGCTGTGCCCAACAGGGGTCCAGGGGCAGGGGACGCCATACCCGCACGCCGACGAGCCGATCGGCACTGTGCGTGAGATCTACGACGGCGTGCTGTCGCCCGATATGGCCGTTCGGACGTTCAGGAACATCGATCGGTTGTTTCCGTCGGCGACCGTTCCACGTGCTTCGCGCCCGCGCCCACTGCCGGTCGCCCGGGCACCGCTGCCCGCGATGCAGATCGTGGTCGACGGGATGGAGTACAGCCTGAGCGACTTTCTTGAACTGAATCGCGTGGCCGGCCTCCTGGTGCTGCACGACGGGCAGGTGAAGCTCGAGCAGTACCGGTTCGGCAACACCGAGCGGACCCGCTGGATGTCGATGTCGGTCGCCAAGTCCGTGATGTCGACGCTCTTCGGCGTGGCGCTGCGGGACGGGCTGATCGGAAGTCTCACCGACCCGGTGACGCGTTACGTGCCATCCCTGACGGGGAGCGCCTATGACGGGGTGTCGGTCCGCGACGTCTTGATGATGGCGTCCGGCGTGCAATGGTCCGAGACCTACACCGATCCGGCGTCGGATCGGCGTCGACTGCTCGAGGCGCAGATCGCGCAACAGCCAGGCGGAGCGCTGGGCATCATGCGCGCGCTGCCGCGGGCCGCGGAGCCGGGCTACGTCAATAACTACAACACGGGTGAGACCCAGGTCGCGGCCGAGGTCTTACGCAACGCGCTCGGACGACCGCTCGCGGCGTTTCTGCACGACCGCATCTGGGAGCCGTTCGGGATGGAAGCGGACGCCACTTGGTGGTTGGACTCGCCCGACGGGGTCGAGATCGGGGGGAGCGGCTTCAGCGCCACCCTGCGAGACTACGGCCGTTTCGGCCTGTTCGTGCTCGAGCACGGCCTGGTGGACGGTGAGTCGATACTGCCCGAGGGTTGGATGGAGGACGCGTCGACGCCGAAAGTCCTGAACGGCGGCGCTCCGCTCGACTACGGGTATCTGTGGTGGCCCGGCACCTCGGCGGCGGCCCGTCGCGACCGCGCGTATCTGGGACGTGGCATTCATGGGCAATATCTGTATGTCAATCCGGTCACGCAGGTGGTGGTGGTGGTGTGGAGCGCACAACCACACCCGACCGGGGATGGGGTCGTTGACGAGTGGGCCTTCTTCGAGGCCGTGGACCAAGTGCTGCGCAACGGGACCGTACTGGGAAATAATAGACTTGACGTGACAATGCCTGTGGGGGACTGCTCGTGAACTCGATACTGCGCCGCCGGCTGTTCTGGCTGCTGCTGGTTCTGGCGGTGCTGCTGATTGGAAGCGCCTCCTCGCAGTTCGGCGCCGGAGAATCACCGCTCAGTTTCAGCGAGTTCGTCCGCCTGGTGGACACGGGGCAGGTCGACCGTGTCGAGATCACCGGCAACCAAATCGTCGGCACGTCACTCAGCGGAGAGCCCTTTCGCACCTACGCGCCGGAGCAGTACGAGGGCCTCGCCAACCGGCTCATCGAAAGCGACGTCGTCATTCAAGCCAAGCCCGCGACGCCGAGCGCATGGCTGACCCTGGTCTATGGGTGGGGGCCGATGTTGCTCATCATCGGTTTCGTCGTGTTTTACATGCGCCAGGCGCAAAGTGGCGGGAACGCGGCGATGTCGTTCGGCAAGAGCCGCGCGAAGCAGTCTCCGACGACGCACAAAAAGGTGACGTTCAAGGACGTCGCTGGGGTCGAGG
>SXOW01000073.1 GCA_005778315.1 Acidobacteriota bacterium | reverse complement strand
GGACCTGCGGTACGCGTTCCGAAGCGTCTGGCGACGGCCGGGTTCGAGCGCGGCCATCGTGGCAACGCTGACCCTCGCGATTACCGCCAACACCACGCTGTTCTCGCTGATCAACGCGAACTACTTCTCGGAGCTGGGCGTCGCGCCCGCCCTCGGCCGCGGATTCCTCCCGCGCGAAGGCACCGAGCGCGGCGCGCACGCGGTGGTCGTCATCAGCCAGCGATTCTGGCAGCGGCGGTTTGCCGCCGACCCGTCGGTGGTCGGACGCGTTGACGCTGAACGGCAGGCCCTATTCGGTCATCGGCGTCGCGCCCGCGGGATTCCCGGGGCTCTTGTTCAGGGGCATCTCCGCGGATGTCTGGGTCCCGGTCTCCATGATGGGTCAGGTGCGGACCGACCAGCTCGACAACCGGGCGGAGCGATGGAGTCGCGCGGAGGTCGGTATAGCCGGCCATGGCGAGATTCAGGGACACGAAGGCCGTGCGATCGCGATCGAACCCGGGAGCCTCGGCGTCAGCGCTTCCAAGACTTCGCGCGAACAGGCCCGTGACCGCGACGACCGTCAGCGCCACGGCCAGTTGCAGGAACGAGGAGCGCGTCGCGCACACCGAAGAGGCGCCGCTGGACATCTACGGCAGCCAGAGCGCGAGGGTCAGTCCCGTCAACGGAACCGGGGATGCCGACGTGACGGGCCGCACGGAACCCGTCCAGTCTGGGCGCGTCGGTTCTGGCCGGAACAGGACGCCGTCGGCCAGCGGGTGCGCATCGGGAGCGAATCCTGTGGCGCCGACTCCACTGCCCTCGTCGTCGGCGTGGCCGCCGATGCGAAGGTCCAGACACTTGGCGAGGCGCCGCAGCCGTTCCTCTACCTGCCGCTGCGATCCGGACAGTCTGGTCTGATTCGGCTCCTGGTCCGTGCGAGAGACGAGGGGACCAATGTCGTCGGCCTGCTGGAGCGGGAGGTGCGCGCCATCGATCCCGCCGTTGCCGTGTTCGAGGCGCGCAGCATGAACGACTGACTCGAGATCGCCATCCGGGTCGCACTCGGCGCCACGCCAGGCAACATCGCGAGGCTCGTCATCGCCGAGTCCGGCCGCGCAGCCTCGATCGGCCTCGGCCCGGGCGCCGTGAGCGCCGTCGTCGCGGGACGTCTTCTCGGCGGCGTCATCTTCGGCATTTCGCCGGCCGATCCCCTCGCTCTCTCGGCGGCCGCCGCGGTCCTCGTGCTCGTGGTGTTCACTGCGAGCGCCGGACCTGTCCGTCGCGCGGCGCGCACGCCTGCGGGTCCGGTGCTGCGCGGGTGAACCACACGTACGGCGGCCAGGTCTGCCGGAGACCTGCGAGGCGTTGCTCGGCAGCGTCAGCGCACAGCCGGCGTCCCGGTGTCGCTCGCGCCACCCAGACTGCGCAGCAGCGCGGCCGTGTCGGGATGCAGTGGGCGGGAGACGGTGCCGACGTCGAGGGGGGTCTGCCCGCGCGCGTCGGCGATGTCTACCCTGGCGCCGTGCTCGGCCAGCAGCGTAATCAGGGTGTTCCGCGCGAGACGCGCCGCACCGTGCACAGCCGTCCGACCGCCCCGGTCGCCCGCGTCGAGGTCGATGTCCTGCGCGACGAGCACCCTCACCAGCGCCAGGGCCTCGCGTTCGTCGGCTTGACGTGCTTCGTTCTGCACCATCCCGACGGCCGCCATCAACGGGGTGGTGCCATCGTCGGCCGCGAGCGCCGCGTCTCCGCCGGCGTCCAGGAGCGCGCGCAGGATCTCGACGTCCGGCACCCGGGCCGCCGAGGCGAGCCACACCGGCGTGGCGCCGCTGAAATTCTCGTAGGACACGAAGTCGCCCTTGAGCACGAACGGCGCCTCTGTCAGCCTCGCGTTGGGATCGGCGCCAGCGGCCAGCAGCGCCTTCACGAGCGCGAGGCGCCCGGTCTCCACGGCCGCATGCAGGGCGGTCCGCCCGATGCTGTCCGGCATATTCGGGTCCGCGCCACGGTCCAGCAGGAACAGGGCGAGCGCCTCGTGCGTGCTCGGCTTCACCTCCAGGCCATACTCCCACCCGCTCGTCGCCACCTGACTGGCGGCCGCAATCAGCAACGGGCTCCGCCCGGAGGTCTGCGCCTCCTCCACATCGATGCGGGCATTGAAGGACAGCACCGGTTCGGCCCCGTTCACATCAGCGCCGGCGTCCAGCAGCGAACGCGCCGTCTCGACGTTGCCGTTCCGGGCCGCCAGGAGCAAGGCGGTGGTCCCATGCTGGGAACGGGCCTCGACCGACGCCCCCGCTTCCAGCAGCAGATGGACCACCCGGGCGTGTCCCTCGGACGCCGCCCACATCAACGGGGTCTGCCGGAGAAAGTGCCCCGGTGGCTCGATGTGGGCGCCTGCGGCCAGCAGCGCCCGGACCAGATCGGGATTGCCGGTCCGAGCCGCCGTCATCAACACCGTCTCCGCGCTGGGCATCGCGGCATTGGCATCCGCGCCCGCGCCCAGCAGCGCACGGGCCATCTCCTCGCTGGCGTTGAGCGAGGCCAGCGACAACGGGGTCGCTCCCAGTTCGTTCGCCGCGTTCACGTCGGCGCCGGCGGCGATCAGCCGGCCGGCGGTCTCGAGGTCGTTCCAGTGGGCGGCCCAGTGCAGCGCGGTGGCCCCGTCCGGCTGCGCCGCGTTGACATCGACGGATTGCGCCAGCAGGGTCTGTACCGCACCCCTATCCTGGCGTTCGACGGCGTCGGCGAGCGGATGGTCCCCGGCGGCCGCCAGCACCGACGTCCCACCGGTCAGGCCGATGAGCGCGGCCACCACCGCGCGCGCGACAGGCCTCCAAGCCGTTGCGACGCGACTGCGCATCTCGCGTTTCATCGCGTGGTCAGACCGACAGCACATCCAGCCGGCCGCTGCTGTCGCCCAGGGTGTCGAGCGGCACCCCCAGCTTGTCCAACATCGCCAGGAACAGGTTCGTGTTCGGCGTATCCTGCGCGACGCGCAGGTGACGACCGCCGGCGATCTGTCCACCACCGCCGCCGACGAGCAACGCCGGCAGATCGTGGTGGTCATGCCGGTTCCCGTCGCTCAGGCCGCTCCCGTAGAGAATCATCACGGAGTCGAGCAGCGTGCCGTTGCCGTCCGGAGTCGAGGCCAGTCGATCGACGTAGTACCCGAACATCGCGGTCAGATGGGTGTCCACTTTTGTCAGCCGCTCGATCAGTGCCTTGTCGCCTCCGTGATGTGACAGCGCATGGTGGGCGTCCGGGACGCCGATTTCCGGATAGGCCCGGTTGCTGGTCTCGTGCCCCATCATGAAGGTGATGACCCGTGTCAGGTCGGCCTGATAGGCCAGCACCTGCAGGTCGAACATCAGCTTGGCGTGCTCCTCGAAGCGGGCGGGCACGCCGACGGGCTGATCCATCGGGGGCAGCGCCCGTGTGGTCTGCTGCTCGGCCGTCTGGATCCGCCGTTCCACGTCACGCACCGCCGTCAGGTATTCGTCCAGCTTGACGCGGTCGCGTGGGCCCAGCTCGCCGCTCAATCGGGCCACCTTGGCCGTCACCATGTCGAGCAGGCTCCGGTCGTGCCGGCGTGCCTGGAGCCAGGCGGCGGGGTCGGTGGTGCCGCTCGTCCCGAACAGCCGCTCGAAGACCGCTCTGGGGTTGCTGGCCATCGGCAACGGCGTCGTCTCGCTGCTCCAGCACAGCGTATTGGCATACGCGCAGCTGTACCCGGGGTCGCAGGACCCCGCCCGCTCCGCCGACTCGAGCGAGAGTTCCAGCGACGCCAGTTGGGTGTGCTGTCCCAGCACCCGGGCAGCCAGCTGGTCCATCGAGACGCCGGCCCTGAGGTTGTGGCCCTCCGTCTTCTTCGGATGCACGCCGGTCAGGAACGCACCGGCCGCGCGAGCGTGGTCGCCGGCGCCCTCGCCAGGTCGTGCGATGCCTTCCTCGCTGCAGAGCCCGCTGATCATCAGCATGCGCTCCTTGAAGCGCGCCAGCGGCTGGAGGGTCTGGGTGATTTCGAGCGGACCGCCTTCGACGGCCGGGGTCCAGTTCGGCATGAACATGCCGTTGGGCACGTAGACCACACCGAGCCGGCGCACCGCTTCGGCCGCGCGCATCTGGGCGGTGCCGAAGGCGGGCACCATGCTGTCGAGCATGGGGAGGGCCAGCGTCACGCCAAGGCCCCGGAGGAAGGTACGACGCGGGAGGTGTGTTCTGGTCACCATCATGGCTCTCGCGATCTCCTCATCTGAAACGGCGTGCTGTCAACGATCCCCACAATCAACGAGGACCAGCGGTAGTCGTCCCCTGCGGCCTGTCGGACGATGGCGCGCACCGCCGGTCTGTCGGCATACTCGACGCCTCGGCCCAGAGCATAGGTCAACAGCTTTTCGGTGACGGTCTCGGCGAACCGCTCCTGTCGGCCGAGCAGGAGGTCACGAAGACCGGCGAGGCCCTCGAAGCTCGTCCCGTCTGGCAGCGTGCTGGAGGCGTCGATCGGCGCACCGCGCTCCTGCGTCCGCCAGGCCCCGATGCCGTCGAAGTTCTCCAGCGAGAAGCCCAACGGGTCCATGAGCTGGTGGCAACTCGCACACACCGGACTCGTGCGGTGCAGTTCCATCCGTTCGCGCATCGACAGCACGCGCCCCGTGCCCTCGTGATCGGCGTCCGGCAACCCGGGCACGTCGGGCGGCGGGGGCGGCGGAGGCGAACCGAGCAGATTCTCCAGCACCCACAGGCCGCGTTTGGTCGGTGAGGTCCGGTTCGGATAGGACGTGACCGTCAAGATACTGCCCTGTCCCAGCAACCCGCCCCGATCCGCGTCGACCGCCACCCGTCGGAAGTGATTCCCGTACACGTGCGGAACACCGTAGTGGCGGGCGAGCCGCTCGTTCAGATACGTGTACTCCGCGCGCAGGAGATCCAGCGCGCTGCGGTCGTCGCGCACCTGGCTCTCGACAAAGAGCGCCGTCTCGCGCGCCATCGCCTCGCGCAGGTTGTCATCGAACTCGAGATACGCATCCGGGTCCGGCGACGCCGTGCTCATGTTGCGCAGCAGCAGCCACTGGCCGAAGAAATTCTCGACGAGCGCATCCGACCGTGGGTCGCGCAACATGCGCGACACCTGCTCCCGGAGCGTGTCGCGGTCTCGCAGCGTGCCGCGCTCAGCCACCGCCAGCAGTTCGTCATCGGGAATCGTGCTCCAGAGGAAAAACGACAGCCGCGACGCCAGCTCCACATCGCTCAGCGCAAAGGCGGTACCCGGCGCCACGCCGTCAGGGTCCCGCTCCACCCGGAAGAGGAACTCCGGGTCGATCAGCACACCCTGGAGCGCGAACTGAATACCGGTCTCGAAGTCGCCCTCACGCCGCCCCTCCTGATACAACGCCATCAGCGGCTCGACGTCGGCGTGGGAGATGGGCCGACGGAACGCCCGGCGCGCCAGCGACGTCAGGATCTCCTGGGCGCAGGACTGTCGGTCAGCCTCTGACGCGGAGGTCGACGGATGGCAGACGAACACGCGATCTCGACTGGGTGCGTGCTCCGGGGTCCGCGCGTTGAACGGCCCGCTGATCGTGATGCTGTCGAGCGCCATCGCCGCATTCCGGTCACGCGCATAGGCGAGACTGGACACGGCGGGCCGGGGGTCGAGCACGCCCTCGGCCACGGCCGCCTTGTCGAGGAAGGCGGCGCTGACCAGCCGCTGACCCGCCTTCACCGCCAACCGTACCTCGAGCCCTTCGTCAGCCGTCTGTTCGTAGAACGTCGGTCGCGACACGGCATCCCACGCCGCGCGCTCCCCGTCCCCGCCCACCGTGAACGACTCGATCCGCCGGCGGTCCAACCGCAGCTCGACCTCGTTCTGCTCCCCCAGCCCACGGATGTGGTTCCCGTACGCCCGCTGCAGCCGCAGCGTGATGACGTACTCGCCGTCCAGCGGGAAGTGATGTCGCACCGCGAGGCCGCCGCGCGACCCGAATGGCAGCGCCTCGCTGCCCCGGCCTTCCTGCCACCGGGTGTAGGGGACCGTGTGCGTGTCGACCGACGGACGGATCGCCTCGGCATTGCCGAGCGCCAGCCGGCTGATCTTCTCCGCCGCCACCATGTAGCGATCGAGCAGCACCGGGGAGACGGCGAGAATGTCGGCGATGTTGTCGAACCCATACCCGGACTCGTCCGGTGGCAGCAACGCCCGTTCGTCGACGTCCAGGGCCAGCAGGTCCCGCACCGCATTGCGATACTCCACCCGGTTCAGACGATGAACCGGCGGCCGGCCGGGATTGGGTGAGTCGGCCGCGGCGGCATCCAGCGTACTCTCCAGCGACTGGGCCACGGCGTCGTACTCGTCGTCATCGGGTCGCGGGCGGCCAGGGGGCGGCATGGCCCGCGCCCGCAGCTTGCGGGCCACCTTCTCCCAGGTCTCCGTCTCACCTGGAATCTGCCCCACGTGATCGACGTCGATCGTCTGCAGACTCAGTCCCGCCTGCCTCGCCCGGTCGTTGTGGCACGCTATGCAGTACTGGTCGAGGAGCGCCCGTTGGGCCGCGACCGCCTCACCGGGCGTTTGAGCGCGGCCGAGCGACGCGAAGCCACCGACAAACAACAAGAGACCGACCCCCGCCACAATCCGCCTGGTCGTCAGGGAAGTCATGCGTGAGTTCGACATGGAGTGAGTCCCCATGGTAGCCCGGCGGCGGACAGGTCGCAATCCCTCGCCGTGGCTTCCCGTGGCGGCGGAGCGCCTACGCGACCCGCCGCCCTCACGCGCTGACATTCCCCAGGGCTGCCATGATCCGGTTGAGAATCCCGGTCGCGCGAGGGTGCGACGCCTCGAACTGGAGGATCGACGTTTGGAGTTCCTCTACGAGGGAGTGGTGGTGCGCGCGGTCGTCCGGCGCATCTAGACGTGTCTCGATCCCGGCCACCAGAGCATCCAGGCGCTGGCGTACGTGCGCCTCTTCGGCCGCCAGCAGCTCGAGCTCAGAGCGCAGTTCGATGAGCGACCGCCGTAACAGTTCGTCGGGCATGGGCCGATTCTACGCGATGGGACCCGCGCAGGCACTCGTCGCAGGAGGCACGCCGCGCGACCGGGTCAGCGAGCGAGACCGGCCTGTTGGTCGGCCGCCAACTCTGCCGCCATTCGCACGTCACGCTCGATAGCGGCGCGCACCTGGTGGAGCAGGGGGCTCGGCTCGACGCGCGCACGGTCGAGGGGTGGACGCCACTGGCACTGGCCAACGGCCTCAGCTACTCAGATTTCTACAAGGCCCAGACGCAGACCGCCGACCGCCTCCGGGAGCTGATGCAGGCGCGCGGTCTCGCGACAGACGGCCATCACGTGGACTCGTCCGTGTGCCTCGATTGTTTTCAAACGCGACCGGACCAGGTCCGCTCGCGTGAGCACGTAGATCCTCACGCGACGCCCGCTGGCGGACTCGCCCCATTTGGACGAAATCCATTCCATCTGCTCCAGCCTGAGCAGCGCTCGATACAGGGTTCCTTGGTTGAGCGCAAGCTGATCCCCGCTGATCTGTTCGATCCGCCGAGCGATATCCGTGAAGCGGGCCCAGAGCCTCCAATGTCTTGATGACCATCAAGTCCAGCGTCCCGTAGAGAACGTCATGTCAGGCGTCATGTGTTGGGAGGCGACACCCCACATATGTTGGCGGTCAACTGGTTTTACGACGGTTGTAGTTGGTCAATGGCCTGCCGATTCGGGACGCTGTATGCGCTCACAGACGGGCATCTGACTGCCGCTCCGTCTGCTTGTGACCGCGACCCGCACGTCGTCCGCGAGTCCGGAACGAACGGCGGCCATCGGTGCGCGTCCGCTTAGGAGGACTGAGGCCGGTTCAGCGCACCCGCAGCGGAAACATTTGCCACTCACCACCGTCACGTCTCAGGGTGAGCTGATAGTCGCCCGCTTCGAGAGCGCTCATATCAACCTCGCCACCTGAGTTG
>SXOW01000072.1 GCA_005778315.1 Acidobacteriota bacterium | reverse complement strand
TCCTACACTCACCAGGACCTCGGAGGCGAACAGCGGGATGCAGATCAAGACTATCTTGAATCGGATTCAGAAGCATCGGGGCTTTGTCTACGGCGACGTACGGTTCGAGGAGCACGTCGACGGCGTGGCGCTCACGGTCGACATCGTGCCGCATCGGCGCAATCGGCCCACGTGTTCGGGCTGTCGGCAGCGCGCGCCGGCGTACGATCGGTTGGCGCCGCGCCGCTTCGAGTTCGTGCCGCTGTGGGGCCTGCGCGTCTTCTTCCTCTACATGATGCGCCGCGTCGACTGCCCGCGCTGTGGCGTGACCGTGGAGCAGGTGCCGTGGGCCGACGGCAAGCATCAACTCACGACCACCTACCTGTGGTTTCTCGCCCCGTGGGACAAGCGCCTCAGTTGGCAGGAGGTCGCCATCGTCTTTCGCACCAGTTGGGACCAGGTGTTCCGCTCGGTCGCGATGGCGGTCGCCTGGGGTCGCGATCACGTGGATCTCACCGGCATTCGCGCGATCGGCGTCGATGAAATCCACTGGCAGCGCGGCGCCCACTTTCTCACCCTGGTCTACCAGATCGACGCCACGTGCAAACGCTTGCTGTGGATCGGCCAGCACCGGCGGGCCAAGACGCAATATTTCCTATCCCCCGGCAAATCGTGCTTGCGGCCCGGAGCCAGAGGCCTACGTTTACCTTCCGCGGTTGTGGCGGCGACATCGCCAGGTGGGTTGGCCTCCAGCACGATTTGGTGCTTCGCGCGTCGCCTCGCCTCGAAGGTCGGCGCCACGGCCATGGTCGCCCGGGTCGCTTGGCGTCCCAACCAGTCAAGGGGCCCGAAACCACCAGGCGGGTTTGACATCGGCCTGGCGCGCCTGAGCCTTCGCGCTCACGCATGCCGTACCTCGTCCCCGGAGAACCAAAGGTGCATACCATCACGGCTCCGCTGAGTTTCTGCGTCAAGGCGACGGTCCCCGTTGAACCGACGCGGAGCCATCCGTATGGTTCACCTCGGTCGACCGTTTGCCACCGGCGTTGACCCCGATTCGGGAATTGGTTCCCGCCGTCTAACCACGGATTTCCCGGCAATTGGCGCTGGAACCAATTCCCGGGTCGAACTGCATCGAAATCAGGCAAATGGCACTGGAAGAAGGACTTGCCCTCGGAACCAAAGGGCGGCAATAATGCCGCGCAGGTGGGTGGTTTCCACGCGCGAGCAGAGGCCTACGGGGCCACTGACCGACTGTTGGTTCTGTCCAGATAAACGATGTTAGGCGCCACGGAGCCTGCCGAGACCGTAACACGTGCTACAGTCCCGCCGTCGGTTGAACCGGAAGGGGGCAATGCCGCGATTATCACGCGAAGAGACATGCTGGCTGGCGTCGGGGCGGGTCTGGGAGTCGCCGCGCTGTCAGCGTTGGCGTTCGCGCGGCGTGACAGTCGTCTCGGTCCCGGATACCAGTTCGGCGAGGTCGGTGCGCCGGTGCCCGGTTCCGAGGTGCCCTGCACCGCTGGGACGTTGACGTCGAGTGAGCCGGAGGGGCCGTTCTACACGCCGAGTGCACCGAAGCGCCGGGACATTCGCGACCCCGGGGTGAGCGTGGGCGTGCTGGTCCTGACGGGGCGCGTGCTCGACACCCGGTGTCGGCCGCTCGCCCGCGCAGTTCTGGATTTCTGGCAGACCGATCACAACGGCGTCTACGATAACCAGGGCTACCGCTACCGCGGTCACCAGTACACGGACGTCGATGGCCGCTTCCGGCTCGTCACAGTGCTGCCGCAGGCTTATACGGCCATCAGCATCTTCCGGACTCCGCACATCCACGTGAAGGTACAGGGAGCTGACACCCCGCTTCTCACGACCCAGTTGTATCTGCCGGACGCCGAAGAAACCAACGCGCGTGACCTTGGGTATCAGCCGTCGCTGGCTATCAGGTATACCGAGCGGGACAATTCGAGCCGTGGCGCGACGTTCGACTTCGTCCTTGCGCGCGGCTAACAATGACCACGGTCGCGACCGGGAATCGAGTCAGCCCGTGGGCGAGGAACCTCGCGTGGGGGCACGCAGGCCTGTTCGGTGCCATAGCGCTCGCCTGTTATGCCTCGCCAGAGACGATGTTCGGCACCTCCGCGTATCTGCCGCTCGCGAGGCTAGCGGTGCTGCTGTTCGCGGCGGCGCTCACGGCGACTACCATCCTGCTCATCGGAATCGCCAAGTCCGGTTCGGCGCCGCAGATCCGTCTTGCGCTGCTGTCAGCAGTCGTACTCGACGCACAGGTCCCGATCCTCGCGTTCTCTCAGCCTGCGTCGCTCGAGCACCTCGAGCAGGGCCTCGGCATCCCCTGGTTCATCGTCCCGACGATGTTCCTGGTCATCGTCTCCTTGACCGTCCCGCTCCTGCGCGCGAGGTGAGTGGCCGGGCGCCGCTCGGGTGTGCTCCACGGATGGGGAACTGAACGAACGGGGACATAGTTAACACAAGTCCGACGACATCGTTTACACCTATGCGGCGTCGTCAGACGCCCGTGATCAGCAGGCTCCGCTCATCGATCTTTCCGAGGAGTGTGCGGTAGTAC
>SXOW01000071.1 GCA_005778315.1 Acidobacteriota bacterium | reverse complement strand
CCCCTGGTTCTGGCCGATCGGGCGACCAAACACCACGCGGTCGTTCGCGTACTTGGTGGTACGCTCAACAAACCACCGTCCATCCCCGACGCACTCGGCCGCAATCAGAATGCGCTCGGCGTTCAAGCCGTCCAGCAGATACCGGAATCCCTTGCCTTCCTCGCCAATCCGGTTCTCCACCGGCACCTCGAGATTGTCGAAGAACACCTCAGTGGTCGCGTGGTTGATCATCGCGCGGATCGGACGCACCGTCATCCCGTTTCCAATCGCGTGCTTGAGATCCACCAACATCACCGTGAGCCCCTCGGTTTTCCTGGTGACCTCCTCGAGTGGCGTCGTCCGTGCGACCAGCAGCATCAAATCCGAGTATGCAACCCGCGAGATCCAGACCTTTTGTCCGTTCACCACGTAGCGGTCGCCTGTCCGAACCGCCATCGTCTTCATCTGCGTGGTGTCGGTCCCCGTGGTTGGTTCGGTCACCCCGAACGCCTGGAGCCGAAGCTCGCCACTCGCGATCTTGGGGAGATAGTGAGACCGCTGTGCCTCCGAACCATGTCGCAGAAGCGTTCCCATGATGTACATCTGCGCGTGACACGCCGCCGAATTGCCACCCGATCGGTTCACCTCTTCGAGGATGATGGAGGCCTCGGCGATACCCAGGCCAGACCCGCCGAACTCGTCAGGAATGAGCGCGGCCAGATACCCCGCTTCCGTTAGCGTTTTGACGAACGCTTCTGGATACGCCTCTTGCGCGTCGAGCTCCCTCCAGTAGGCGTCAGGAAAGCGGGAGCATAGCGCACGCACAGCGGTTCGTAGATCGGTGTGTAGTTCGTTGTTCGACACGGTGGCTCCGGCTGGGGCTTGGCCCCGGGTCATTCAGCAGAAGACGAAGGGGAAATGTTCGAGATCAGGTATTCGTCCACCAGGCCGCGAGCGGTCCCTCGCGAGTTGATGGCACGACGTGAGGTCACCCGGTGGGCCCGCAGCCCAGCCGCCCGAGCCACGACGTTGTCTGTATAGAGCGCGGTAATCTCCGGTGCGGTGGAGTTGCTGAGCAGTACGTGACACCCGCGACGTGCCAGTTCGACGACGATCTGTTGGAGACGTCGCTGGTCGTCCACAGAGAACCCGCCCGGGGTATAGGCCGTGAACGATGATGTCGCGCTCGTCGGCGCGTAGGGCGGGTCGAAATAGAGAAAGTCGCCCGGCCGCGCCCACTCGCATACGGACTCGAAGCGGTCCTCGCGGACCTCGACCCCCGGCCGCGCGAGCGCAGACGCGACCGCGCGAAGGTTGCTCGCGTCACAGATGCGCGGGTTCACATACCGTCCCTCCGGGACGTTGAACCCGCCTGACGAGTTCAACCGGAACAATCCGTTGAAACCGGTGTGATTCAGGTAGATGAGCATGGCAGCGAGGGCCGGCGTATAGCGTTCGCTGCGTCTCGTCGTCGACTCGTCGTTCGGAGCAAGTCGCCGGCGCGCTGGATTGAACCGCTGATCGCGCACACGGTAGTAGCACACGCTCGGTTCGAGTTGATGCGCGTCCGACAACCGTTTGAGGCTGCGTATCACCCGGGAGACGTCGTCACGCACGGACAGGAAGCTACCAATCAAGTCGGCATTGTTGTCCATGAGCACGACGCGACGGTCGCCGAGCACCCCTCGACTGTGGAGGTCAAAAAACAGCGCGCCACTGCCAAGAAACGGCTCGCAGTAGGCGCCAAACTTGGCTGGTTGGAACCGCGCGAGCTGCGACAGCAACTGCCGCTTGCCGCCGGCCCACTTCAAGAACGGCCGAACCGGCTCGGGTCCAGGAGCGTCGGACACGCTCAACGGGGCGCGGCGCTGGGTCGTGACAGTGCGCATAGAAATCGAGGTGCCCCTCACAGAGGCAGATCTGCGCAAATGATAGCACGGGCACGAGATAGCCATGCTTCCACACGGCTCAGATGTGCGTCGGAACGACGTCGCACCGGGGCGGGACCAGACATCTGTCGACCGTGCTCCTTATAATGCCGCCGTGCCTGTCATCCTCGGTTCGGCTGGTCTCGCATCGCGACTTCGTGGTCATCGAGTCGGGCTGGTAGCGAACCCGGCGTCGATCGGCCCGGATTTCGCCCACGTGACTGATCAGGTGGCATCGCTTCCCGGCGTCACGCTGGCTGCGCTGTTTGGGCCACAACACGGGTTCCGCTCGGACGTGCAGGACAACATGGTCGAGACCGACCACGCCACGCACCCCACGCTCGACATCCCGATCTACTCCTTGTATGGCGACACGCGCGAGCCGGACGACGCCATGCTCGCGGGGCTCGAGCTCCTTGTCATTGACCTCCAGGACGTCGGCACACGCGTCTACACCTACATCCACACCATGACCAACTGCCTGCGAGCGTGTGCCCGCAACGGGGTGGCGGTGGTCGTGTGTGACCGTCCCAATCCGATCGGCGGCCTCGCGGTCGAAGGCGGGTTGCTGGAGCCAGGGTTCGAGTCATTCGTCGGACTCTTCCCCGTCCCGCTACGTCACGGCATGACCATCGGCGAGATGGCACGCCTCTGCAACGACAGCTTCCATCTCGGCGCGTCGCTCGAGGTGCTGCCGCTGCAGGGCTGGCATCGCGGGATGTATCACGATGACACCGGATTGCCTTGGGTGCTGCCATCCCCGAACCTGCCGACGCTCGACAGCGCCATCGTGTATCCAGGCCAAGTCCTCCTCGAAGGCACAAACCTGTCTGAAGGACGTGGCACCACGCGCCCGTTCGAACTCGCCGGGGCGCCATGGCTGGACGCGCACACCGTGGCGAGCATCATGAATGGGTATCAGCTTCCGGGTGTCTTCGTCAGGCCTGCCGAGTTTCAACCGACCTTTCAAAAACACGCTGGCGCACCGTGTGGCGGCTGCCAGCTCCACGTCACCGACCGCACGAGGTTCCGGCCGGTGCTGACCACGGTGGCGCTTCTGCAGACCTGCCGGCGACTGGATCCGGAGCGATTTGCGTGGCGGCAACCGCCGTATGAATACGAGCCGATCATCCCGCCCATCGATATCCTGTCTGGGTCAGATGTGCTCCGACGGCAACTCGACGACGACATCCCCTTCGCGACGATCGCGGAATCGTGGACCGAAGATCTCGAGGCCTTTCGCGACCGGCGGGAACGTTGTCTGATGTACTGATCCGGCGGTCCCCAACGAGCCGCCCCCGAGTCCAGCAGAGGACAACACCATGGCCGTACAGCCGTTGACCTTCGAGCATTCCGTCGTGATCACGGCCGCACCTGATGCCGTGCTGGCAGCCTTTTTCGACCCCGCCGCGCTGCGTGTCTGGTGGGACGTCGAACGTTCGGTGACGGTGCCACGCCCCCTCGGGATCTACGCGGTCGAATGGCAGGACACGCCGTTCAGCGACAAGCTGCTTGGCACCCTTGGTGGTGTGTTCTATGGCACCGTCATGGAGCACCGCCCCAAGCGCGAGTTTTTCCTTGCGGACGCATACTGGCTCCCCCCGCGATCGGCGCCTTTCGGTCCCATGGCGCTCGAAGTCAGTTGCCGCGTGGAAGGGCCCGCCACCCGCGTTCGGGTGCGACAGAGCGGCTCCGACGAGGGCCCCGGCTGGAAGCGGTACTACGCGCTCATCGCGGCAGGGTGGACGTCGTCACTGGACGGGCTGAAGCAGTATCTGGAACACCGCGCTTGACGATGGTGACACTCGGGGTGATGAGACGGCCGGCTCGATTCCAGTTCAGGTTCGTCTCATCCGCAATCACGCGGACACACTCGTATAATTCGATGTCATGCAGATCGTGAATGCGGACATTGAGCGGTACCTGGCGTCTTTTTATCGATCTGACCCCCAACTGACACAGGTAGCGGCTGAAGGGGAGGCGCTCCAGCTCCCTATCGTGAATCCTGCCGTCGGGCAGTTCCTGGAGTCGCTGGTGATCGCGACCGGCACCCGTCGCGTGTTGGAGATCGGCACCGCCAACGGCTACTCGGCGCTCTGGTTGGCTCGGTCGCTGCCTGCGGACGGCCGGATCTTCACGATCGAGATCGATCCGGAGCGGGCGCGTGTGGCACGCGGCCACTTCGCGCGCGCCGGTCTGTCGGAACGGGTGAGCGTTGTCGTGGGCGACGCGGCGCGGATGGTGCACAAGGTGGCCGGCCCCTTCGATCTGATCTTCAACGACGGCGACAAGCAGCAATATGAACCGCTGTTGGACCGCCTGGTAACCCTGCTCCGGCCGGGCGGCGTCCTGGTCACGGACAACGTCCTCTGGGACGGCGAAGTGGTACCCGGTCTGGTCACACCACCACGAAAGGACCCGGCTGACACCGCGGCCATCGCGGCCTACAACCACCGGTTGGCGGCTGACGACCGTCTGGCAACCAGTTTCGTGCCACTGCGCGATGGCCTGGCCGTGTCAGTGCGGCGGAGAAGGGCATGACCCCATGACCATCGACGACTGGCTCCGTGTCGCGAGCGCCGACGCGGCGCAGCGTCGGCTCCCGGACCTCGAACCACTCCTCAAGGCGCTGGCGGCGGCCACCCGATCGCTGCGGGCGGCGGAATGGAATCAACACGCTGCCGGACGTCCTCAGCGCGATCCACTCACCCCCCCCTGAAGATGCTGCTGTCACCTGACGCCCCGATCCAACGCCTCGCGGCGGCCATCGAGCGCGCAGAGGTCTCAGTCCGCGAGGTGGTCGACGCGTCTCTGGATCGCGTCGAGGCGCGCAACACCACGCTGAACGCGTTCACGCAAGTCCTCTCCGACAGGTCCCGCGTCGCGGCGGACCGCGCCGACCGGGAGATCGCGGCGGGACACTATCGCGGCCCGCTGCACGGCATCCCGATTTCGATTAAGGATTTGATCGACGTGGCCGGGACGCCGACAACGGCCGCGTCACACGTCGCGGACCGCTCGCCCGCACCCTCCGACGCCCCCGTGGTGGCGCGGCTGAGGGAGGCTGGCGCCATCGTGATCGGCAAGTGCAACCTCCACGAGTTCGCGTTCGGCACGACCGGCGAAGACTCGGCGTTCGGACCGACCCGGCATCCCTTGGACCCGCAGCGGTCGCCAGGCGGCTCGAGCAGCGGGTCAGCCGTATCGGTGGCCGACGGCATGGTGACGGCGAGTATCGGGACAGACACCGGCGGGTCGATCCGGATTCCGGCGGCCGCGTGCGGTCTGGTGGGCCTCAAACCGACCTTCGACGAACTCCCCTGTCACGGAATCGTGCCGCTGGCGCCAAGCCTCGATCACGTCGGTCCGCTGACGCGTTCCGTAGCCGATGCGCGACTCCTGTTTGCCGCGATGCGCGGAGCCACCGGCGCACCGGCGCCCACCACGCCCGTCACGCGTCGTCTTGGTTGCCCGCGTCCGTACTTCCTGGACGTACTAGACGCCGAGGTCCGAGAGATCTTCGACACCGCACTCACACGACTCGGTAGCAGCGAGTGGATGGTTCGCGACTCGCCCGTGCGTTACGGACACGACACCGCCACGGTCTGCCTGCATCTGGTGCTGTCGGAGGCCACGGCCGTACACGCGTCGTCGCTGGACACGCAGGCCGAGTCCTACACGGAGGGCGTTCGGTTACGACTCGAACTGGGTCGGTACGTGCTGGGCGAAGACTATGCCCGGGCGCAGCGCGGCCGCGCCGTCCTCACGCACGCGGTCGACGCGGCGCTCGTGGGGCACGACGCGTTGGTGTTGCCGACACTGGCGATTCCTGCGTGGCCACTCGGAACCGAGACGGTCGATGTCGGGGGCCGACCGATCTCGGTACGGAACGTCACGCTCCGGCTGACGCAGCTGTTCAACGCCACGGGTCATCCGGCCATCTCCATTCCGTGCGGCTGCACCACCGGAGGGCTCCCCGTCGGACTCCAGCTGGTTGGACGGCGAGGCCACACCGATCACCTCCTGCACGTCGCCGAGGCGTGCGAGACCGTCCTGGCGTGCCGCTAGCACGCGCCTCCTTAGGACGTCGCGGCCTTGAGGTGCAACGCCTGATAGCCGACCGTGTCGGAATCTCCGACCGCGACCGGCAGCCCGGCTTGAGACCAGCCTTCATCGATCACCTGTCCGGTGGCAGGGTCCGTGTGACCACCGAACCCCCCTTTCACATTCACCGGTGCGTATCCAGACTGAGCAAGAAGCATCGCCGCCTTCCCGGATCGGCCGCCAACCTGACACCCGACCAACAACTTGGCATCAACCGGGTAGTTCGCTTGCATCACCGCGAGGAAATCCGGATTCGGCCTCATCTGTCCCGTCCGCTGGTCGAAGTGCAGCAAAGGAACGTTGTGGGCCCCGTCCGGGTGCCCCCGCTCGTACTCCGGCACCGACCGCACGTCGACATAGGTGTACCCGTCGTCCGTTTGCAACCGATGGGCCTCCTGGACCCCGACATGTGTGACGCTCATTCAAACACTCCTTCTTGTCATACTACACTGGGGGGCCGGAAGCGGCCCGAACCCGCTCATCCCGCCCCGTCGTCTTCATGATCCGAGACTTCTTCTACGCGTGGGAGCGCCGTCTGGTGTCGGTCGACACCAACAGAATCGTGCGGCCATTCGAGTGGGGACTGGACTGGCTCGAGGTTGAAGCTGACCCGGACGAGACCGCGGGGAGCCGTGTCGCCCGGTTTGCCGACGAGGCGGTCGCAGACCCTGACTGGTTCACGGCCGCCCCCTGCGAGGACTACACCGTCGAGGGCGACACGCTGCGGTTCCCAAGCGCCGTCACCACACCGCACCCTGAAAACAACACCGTGCGGCTACGGTACTTTCCGGCGGAATACAAGAATGGCAGCCGCCGGGCCACGCTGGTGCTGCCGCAATGGAATTCGGACCCGGAGGCGCATGTGGGGCTGTGCCACCTGCTTGCCCGGGTCGGCATCAGCGCGCTGCGCCTGAGTCTCCCCTACCACGACGACCGGATGCCGCCGGAACTGGAACGGGCTGACTACATCGTGAGCCCCAACATCGGCCGCACGCTCCACGCCAACCGCCAAGCGGTGCTTGACGCGCGCCGGGCGATCGCCTGGTTGGCCGCGCAGGGCTACAACAGCATCGGGATTCTCGGGACAAGTTTGGGCTCCTGTCTGGCGATGCTCACCGCAGCCCACGAGCCCCTCATCAAGGCCGCGGCACTGAACCACATCTCGCCGTTCTTCGCCGACGTCGTCTGGGAGGGCATTTCCACTACGCACGTTCGAGCCGGTCTCGACGGCGCGATCGAACTCGATGAACTGCGACGCTGCTGGCTCCCGATCAGTCCGCAGCCCTACATCGACCGCATGCAGAACACCCCTAGCCTGCTCATCTACACCCGCTACGACCTCTCGTTTCCCGTCAGACTCTCCCGGCAACTGGTGCAGGAATTCACCGCACGCGAGATTCCGCACACAGTCGTCGTCATGCCCTGCGGCCACTACACCATCGGCAAGACCCCCTTCAAATGGCTCGACGGCTACACCCTGGTCCAGTTCCTCCGCCGCCACCTCTAAGCAGAAATCTGACCCAGCTCAGCGGCGCGGGGCTTTTGGCTCCCGCGAAGCGCCGCGTGGGGCTCGGGGCAACGCCCCGTCTAAACAAAGCTCACAAATACCGGGCGATGGAACGGATGGCCTGGTAGAGCACGTCGGCGAGTTGTCGGACGAACGGGGTGACATCCCGCTCACTCACCGCATCGGCCACGGTCACCGGGTCCGTCAGCAGAAGCCAGATCGTCGCGGCGGCGAGCGTCCCCGCCACCAGACCGACCGCACCAACGATGCTCAGGCTGATTCGTACGAGGCTCATCTGCCGATTGCCTTACCGCTCGGGGCCGGGGCGGCGTGCGGCACGCAGGACGGGTGGTGGCAGTTGGCCCAGTCGCCGCGCGTGTCGGTTGTCGCTACCTAAGACGGCTACAACCGCCCACAAGTTTTCCCAACCCGTGACTGCTTAGCGGCCCACGCGATGCGATCGCGACTCGTCACGCCAGAAACTGTCCTTCGAGCAGTACAGCTTCTTAGGAGATCTGAAGGACGACCTTCCCGAACTGAGACTTGTCCTCGAGCCTGCGCTGCGCGTCCGCGGCAGCGTCCAGTGGGAACGTGCTGTCGATGACCGGCTTGAATCGACCATCAAAGAACAGTTCGCACGCGCGGAGCAGCTCGCCCTTCGATCCCACGTAGGACCCGATCAATGAAATCTGTCGGGAAAACAGATGGCGGATGTCCATGGACACACTCGGCCCCGTGGTCGCGCCGCAGGTCACGAGACGCCCGCCCCGCTTCAGGCTTTTCATCGACGCCTCCCACGTCGCCTGCCCGACGTGCTCGCATACCACATCGACCCCACGACGGTCGGTGAACCGCCGCACCTCCTTCACAATGTCTTGCCGGTAATGGTCGATCCCCTCATGTGCGCCCAGGTCCCGCGCCCGTGCCAGCTTCTCGTCCGATCCCGCGGTGACGATGACGCGGGCGCCCTGGGCCACGGCCACCTGAATCGCGGCCTGACCGAGGCCGCTGCCGGCGGCAAGGATCAAGACGGTCTCGCCGGGCCTGAGCGCGGCCTTGGTCACGAGCATGTGCCAGGCGCTTAGGAACGTCATCGGAAACGCCGCCGCGTCGAGAAGGCTGATGTGGTCCGGGATCGGCACAATGTTCTCGACCGGCACCGTGACCAATTCGGCGTACCCACCCTCAGACTGATAGCCGACCAGACCATAGCTGCGGCACAGGTTGTCCTCACCGCCAAGACAGGCGGCGCACCGGCCGCAGCTGATGCCCGGCTGCACCAGCACACGTTGTCCCTCGCCGACGCCGCCAAACGCGCGCACTACCTCGCCGGCCACATCGCTCCCCGAACAGTGCGGGAGACGGACGCCGGGAATACCACGCCGTTGCCACAAATCGAGGTGATTCAGGGCGCAATACCGCACCCGGATCAGAGCCTCCCCAGGTCCGGGTTCCGGGTCCGGTACCTCTTCCAGCCGCAGCACGTCGAGCCCGCCGTGTTCATGGAATCGAACGGCTTTCATATCTCAGTCCCCACCCCTTACGCCTCGACCTGCAGTGGCTCTCCGAGGCCGAGCCCCGTGAGCTCAGACGCCAATGCCTCGGCCGGACCTACTATGACGACGACTGCCTCGTCCGCGCGTAGATGCGCCGTTGCGGCAGCAGTCACGGCGACCGCATCAACCGCCTCAACCGCTGGCACGAATCGGTCGTAGTACTCCGCTGGCAGCCCGTGGAGAACCAGGGACGCGACACCCCGAGCCACCTGGCCAGCTGTCTCGAAACCGCGTGCGAACCCGCGAGTCAGGGCGGCTCGGGCCATCTCCAGTTCCTTCGCGGTCACCGGACGATCAGCCCCGATGGCGGCCATCTCGGTCAGGACCTCTTGCACCGACTCTGTCGTAGCGTCGGCCTGAACGCTCCCATGGAGCGCAAAAGGACCGGGTGCCCGTCGACAATCGAACCCCGTCCTCACCCCGTAGGTATAACCCTTCTCCTCACGCAGGCGTTGGTTGAGACGACTCACGAACTGTCCGCCCAACACCACGTTGAGCACCTGAAGGGCATGATAGTCGGGGTTGTCGCGGGCCACCGCCACATGGCCGATGCGGAGCTCAGACTGCACGGCGCCGGGTCGGTCTACCAAGACGAGACGTGTGGCGCTGGGTCCGACCGTCGCGAGATCGGCTGGCGCCGTGATGACGCCGGGGTCTGCCGGCAGTACGGGGAGGGCACCGAACGTCTGCTCCGCCGCGTCGCCGAGCTGCTGGTGACTCAGCGCGCCGACTGCGATCAGCGTGGCTGACCCGAGGTGATACGCGTCCCGATGAAACGCCACGACATCGCCGGTCGTGAGGCTGGCCAAGGAGGCGGCCGTCCCGAGCCCAAGATGGCCGTACGGGTGCCCCTCAAACAGGGTCTCGATGAACACCCGGTCCGCGACGGCGCCCGAGTCGGATCGAAGCTGCTGCACGCGACTCCGCCGCAGGTCCCGCACGCGGCCGACATCAGCGGGGTCGAACCGCGGCCTCGCCACGAGCTCGGCCAACAACCCCACCCCCTCCAGTGCGTGTTGGACGACGGTCGAAATCGAGATGGTCGTGGAGTCTGGCCCAACCTCGGTCCCGAGCCTGGCCCCGATACCAGCCAGCGCTTCATGGAAGGCACGCCCATTGCGCTCGACACTTCCTTCGTCCAGCAGGTCGGCGGTCAGCGCGGCCAGACCATGTGCGTGCGCAGGATCGGCAGCGGATCCTACGGGCATCATCAACCAAAACGTCACCACCGGCGGTCCGGGGTGCTCGACGGTGCGCAACGCCAGACCGTTGGACAACTGGCGGCACGCGACTGTCGGGAACCGGGTTGGGGGTACCGGCCCCGGCTCCGGCATCCGGGATCGATCGGCACGCGCGATCATGAGACCACCGCCGGGCGCGAACCGGGCAAGGCCCGGTCTGCGCTACCCGCTGGCACCACACTGAGGGCGACGCGGCCTGGCTCTCTTAGTCGGTGGGCGAGACCGGCCACCTGCCCGGCCGTGATCTCACGGTATCGGGCGCGGTCCTGGTTCATGAAACCTGGGTCTCCGGTATACACGTTGTAGGCGTTCAGTTGGTCCGAACGGCCGTTGAATCCACCGACGGTCTGCAAACGATAGATGAACTGCACGTCGACCTGCGTGAAACAGCGTGACAGTTCTGCCTCGTCCGGACCGGACTCGGCCAACGCGTGCAGCTCATCATCGATCGCCTGTTCCAGTTCCACCAGCTCCTGCCCCGGGGCAGCGGTCGCCATGATGGAGAACCAGCCATCGAGCTCGCGTGAACCCTGCGAGGCGCTGATTTCGGTGGCAATCTGGCGCTCGTGGACCAGTCTCCGATACAAACGCGAGGTCTTTCCGCCAGCCAGGACCTCGGCTACGAGATCCATCCCAGCGTCGCCCTCGGCGAACAACCGCGGTGAGCGCCACGCCAGGTACAAACGGGGCAACGCCACCCGGTCCTCGAGTCGGAGACGCGTGTCTTCAGAACGGGGCGCGGCTCCAGGTCCCGAATTCTCACCGATCCGGACCGGGGGGATGGGCGGGCCCGCCGGAATTTCCTCAAAGTGTTGCCGCACCAATTCGAGCACCGCGGCGGTGTCCACGTCCCCGGCCACGGTGAGCGAGGCGTTCCCCGGGTGATAGTAGGTCTGAAAGAACGCGTGCGCGTCATCGAGCGTCGCCGCCCGAATGTCGTCGGCGTGTCCAATCGTGGTCCAGTGATACGGATGATCCGTCGCAAACAGTGAGGCCGTGAGCGCCATCAGCGCCAACCCGTAGGGACGGTTCTCATACGTCTGGCGGCGTTCGTTCAGCACGACCTCGCGTTGATTCTCGAATTTCTCGGAAGTGAGCGCCGGCAGCAGGTACCCCAGGCGATCCGACTCCAACCACAGCGCCAGCTCCAAGGCATTGGTCGGCACCACTTCCCAGTAGTTGGTGCGGTCGCAATTCGTCGACCCATTGAGTGAGCCCCCCGCCTGCTGCAGCGGCGCGAAGTAGCCGCTGTCGTGGTGAGCCGACCCCTCGAACATGAGGTGTTCGAACAGATGGGCCAAGCCGGTGCGCCCAGCCCGCTCGTTCTTGGAACCGACGTGGTACCACAGGTTCACCGACGCGATCGGGCACCGATGATCCTCATGCACGATCACGTCAAGCCCGTTCTCCAGCGTGAACTTCGAAAAATCTAGCATGCGCTCCTGGCCCGTCACGGGCGATCGAGGCCTTGGGGCCCCGCGGCGCCATCATACTTCCATCGGCCCGCTGCTTCCGACGGGCGGAGGTCCGGGCCTTGCACGTGAAGAGCGCGTGCTACGATGGCTCAGGATGTTTCGAAGGACGTTCACGTTCGTCGCGCTGCTGCTCGCCTCCGCCCCGGGTACCGGCGCACAGACGCTGCGCTACGACGCGCCAGACGAGTGGACCGAGGAGGCGTCGCCGTCGCCCATGCGGGTGACCCAGTTCCAGCTCCCTCGAGTGGCCGGCGATGCCGAGGATGTGGAGCTGGTCGTCTTCTACTTCGGCGGCAGCGGCGGTAGTGTCGACGCGAACCTGCAGCGCTGGGTCAACCAGATGGAACAGCCGGACGGCCGGTCCTCGTTCGACGTAGCGTCCACGACCGGCTTCGACGCCAACGGCCTGGCTGTGACGTTGCTCGACGTGCCTGGGACGTATGTCGCGGCCGTAAGACCGGGCGCGAGCGAACGGCTCAACAAGCCGGACTTTCGATTGCTCGCGGCGGTCGTGGAGACCCCGGCAGGTCCCTATTTCTTCAAACTGACGGGACCCGCACGGAGCGTCGCGCGGTGGGACCGGCCATTTTCGGCGTTCCTCCGCACAGTCACCGTCGACTAGGAATCGGCCCCACCCGCTCCCCTCTGCGGCTCGTCAGGCGATGGCACCACGGGCGGGACTTCAGCCGGCGGGTCCAACGGCTCGGCGTCACCCGACCCCGGCACGGGCACCGGCAGCGGTGACAGCACCATATCTGAGCGCTCGTACGTGCCCCCGAATCGAGTCAGGATCACGGCGCCGAGCCCGGTCGTCCATGCCGCGTACTCCGCCACGAACCCGACCAGGCCGAGCGTCAGCGCAAACACCCGGAATGATCCACCGGTCAGGTTCAGCACTTCGCCAAACAGCGTCGGCATCATCAACACCACGAGTCCGAGCCAGAACAGCGTGACGGCGGTCCAGGGGCTGCGTCCGGCGCCGCCCGTGATCAGTTGCCCCACGCCTTGGGCCACACCGGCAAAACCGAGCAACATCACGCCGAGCGCGAGCACGATGACGACAGGCACCAGCACCAACAACGGAATCCCGATGATGGTGACCGCAAGCAAGAAACTCCCTACCACGAGCACCGGGACGAAAAGGAGCTGCGCGAGGAGCCCCACCACGCCCGCCTTGACCGGCTCGCGCACCGCGCGGCTTGCCACGCGTTGCGCATGACCGGCCGCGAGGACAAGCACGAGGGAGCCGAGCAACCCGACGAAGGCGAGCCGGATGATTGTCCCCACCAGGTCGAGCGACCGGAACAGTGTCGTCCAGGGCCGTGGCAGTTTGATCCAAGGGCGCGTCCCAAGCGTCGGGAGATCGACGTCGAACCTGCCGACACTGATCTCGTTGACGCCGCGCGAGAATCGCGCGCCCGGATCCCTCGTCAACCGACCGCCCACGATGGTCACCTCCCGATGCGCGATCGCCTCTGGGCCGAACCGGGCCGACCCGCCAACCACGGTGACATCGCCATGCACCTCCCCATCCACCACGAGGCTGCCACCGATCACGACGACGTCGCCGCGCACGCGTTCGTCAACCTCGACGCGGGCGGATCCACCGAATCGGACGATGTCTCCGCGCACCACCCGACGTTCCCGTTCGGGGGGGGGCGGCGAGGGATCGACGGCAGTCGGGGCGTCGACTGCATCAGTCGTGGCCTCGGCGGTTGGCTCCGACAGCCCGAGTGCGCGCATTTCCGCCTCGCTCAGGGCCGGGAGGCTCAGCACCGCGCGCTGCGCCACAGGATCGAGGTAGATCAGTCGCAGCAGGAGCGCCGCGTCTGGTCCCAGCGTCGAGGCCAACGCCTGCATTGACCGTGGCTCCGGTTCGCCGTCGACAAACACCGCGTTCCCCCGCAGCTCGATCAGCGTGACACCCAGGTCGGCCTGCCGCGGGAGCAGGGCGATGCCGCCCGGAATGGGCGTGACCTCGTATTGCGCCTCCACGTCCTGGCGCAGACTGAGGTCCTCGGCTTGCGCGTACGCCCTTCCGGTGCCAGACACGGACATCGACGCGAGGGTCATCACCAGCGCCAGGCCAAAGGGGCTCGCGATCGGCAGTCTGTTCGTTGCGCGCATCGTCCCAGTCATTGCCTCTTCATGGCCTCTTCATGCGCTCTGCAAGCCCTCTTCGCCGTGCACCTCAGGGCCCACGTCATGGCGGGCACCGAGGTCATCCTTTCCGCTCGCGATCAAGCGAGAGGACCCGGAGCAACGCATACAACGCCGCCACGCCAACGAACTCGATCACCACCACGCCGACGCTGACTTGCGGCGTCGCCAACGTCGCCGCGGCCGCCCGGCCTAGCTCGACGAGCAGGCTCCAGGCATCGAGACCTTGTTCCAGGCCACCAACGATCCAGACGAACCCCTGCACCGAGAAGTTCAACAAGCGCGCCAGCTGACGCACGAACAATGGGCCCAGCACCACCCCCACTTCCATCGTACCGATGAGGGCCACCAGGGACCAGGCAACCACTCTCGCGGGGCGGTGCCGCCAGCTTGGTGCCGACGCCGGCACGACACCCGCGCGCACGCCGGCCGCGACCACGAGTTCCGCAAGATTCTCTGGCGGTTCGAGGCGGGGCAACGCACTCAGCGCGCGACGGAGTGCGATCTCCGAACCGACATCGTCCCCGTCCGCCTCGGCTGCAAACCAGTCGACGAGGGCCGTTGCGGCGTCCTGGTCAGATGGCATGAGTGATGGCGCAATCAGTCGGCACACGGGGGTCCGGGGCCACGTGTCGTCGGCACGGTCATCGCGAACCGTTCCCTGTGTAGGCATTACGTGGCAGAGCGCCCGCGGTTGCACCGCCCCACCCTGCGCGGCCAAGCTCCTCGGCCAGTTGACGTCGGGCCCGGTGGACCTGGCTCTTCGCGGTTTCCTCGGCCACGCCCATGACATACGCAATCTCGACATACGAACGTTCATCCTGCACGCGCATCAACAGGGCGATGCGATGGTCGGGCCGCAGGAGAGCCAAGGCGGCTTCCAGATCACCGAGCAGCAAGCGCTGCTCTGTCTGGCGGTCGGGACCGGGCACGCGCGACGCCAGGCTCGCCCGGTCGCGCGTGGGTGTCTCCGATATCGCGACCGTCTCCAGTCGACCGCGCCGGAGCGCATCCACGGCGGTGTTGTAGGCAATCCGAAGGAGCCAGGGGGCGAACCGCCGGGTGCGGTCGAATGACTGCAGCCGCCGAAACGCTTTGAGAAACGTGTCCTGAGTCAGCTCAGCCGCCAGCTCAGCTTCTGTCACAACGCGTAGGATCAAGCGATAGACTGGGCGCTGGTACCGGTCGACGATCGCGGCGTAGGCGTGCTGCTGGCCTGCCAATGCCTCACCGAGTGCGTCGTCGTCAGTCACTGCCCCCGCAAGTCTGCGGCGCGAGCCGCCCGTGTTCAAGTTCGCGGTCTGCTGACCGTTACGTTGAGGCACGCGAGAAAATTCACTCCAGTAGCGAACGGGACCCTGATGCTGTCATTCGAGAATACGTACGCCCGGCTCCCTGCACACTTTTACGCCCGGCTGTCTCCGACCCCTGTCCCCGAGCCACGGCTCGTCCACCTCAATGCGCCCCTGGCGCGTGAGCTGGGGATCGACCCCGCAACGCTTGCCACACCGGACGGCGTCGCCATCCTCGGCGGCAACCTGATACCGGATGGGGCTGAGCCGCTGGCCATGGCCTACGCCGGGTTCCAATTCGGGCACTGGGTGCCACAGCTTGGCGACGGGCGCGCGATTCTACTGGGCGAGGTCATCGGCCGAGACGGGGTTCGCCGCGATGTGCAGCTCAAGGGTGCGGGCCCGACGCCGTTCTCTCGCGGGGGTGACGGGCGCGCCGGTCTCGGCCCCGTGCTCCGTGAATACGTGGTCAGCGAAGCAATGTTCCGTCTCGGCGTACCGACCACTCGCGCCCTGGCGGCCGTCACCACGGGAGCACAGGTCGCTCGTGACACGCTGCTCCCGGGCGCGGTGCTGGTGCGCGTGGCGCAGAGCCATCTCCGGGTAGGGACGTTCCAGTTCTTTGCCGGACGGAACGACCGGGACGCGCTACGGACACTCGCTGACTACGCCATCGCCCGGCACGACCCGGACGCGGTCGACCAGGACCACCCCTACGTCGCGTTCTTCCGGGGGGTCGTCGAGCGCCAGGCGACCCTCATGGCGCACTGGCAGCTCCTGGGCTTCATTCACGGCGTCATGAACACGGACAACACGT
>SXOW01000070.1 GCA_005778315.1 Acidobacteriota bacterium | reverse complement strand
TTCGCGATTTCGCTCACGGTGCTGCTGGGGCTCTTCCGTCGAATCCCTGCCGTCCCGACCGATCAGACTGCAGACGCGTAAGCCCATGAGAATAGTCACACGGCGCGGTCAGACATCATCCATGCGTGACATAAAATGTCGTTAAACGTCACACAACGTCACACTTGCATGACATTAAATGTAAATTATTTGTTCTAGATTCTTGCATATCAACATTAACTCGTTTCATATGAATGATTTATGAGCCGTACCTAGAAGTTGGCATCGCAGTTGCTTTATGAGGGGGTGTGAGCACGAAGCGCCACTCCCCAGGCACCCAGTTTCGCCGAACTCAGTCGGCCCCAAGGAGCAAGACCATGCGAGCCAGCACCAACAAAGGTTTCACCCTCATCGAGCTTTTGATCGTTGTCGCCATCATCGGCATCGTCGCCGCCATCGCGGTACCGGGGCTGCTCCGAGCCCGGATGTCCGGAAACGAGGCGTCCGCCATCGGGTCCATGCGCGCCATCAACTCGTCGCAGTCGACCTACGCGGCCAGCTGCGGCAGCGGCTTCTACGCCCCGACCCTGGTGTCCTTGGGCACGGCCCCCACGGTGGGTGGTGGTGACGGGTTCATCGGGACCGACCTGCGCACCGACCCCTCGGTCAAGAGCAGCTACACCATCGCCATGACGGCGGGTGGGGCCGCGGCCGGTGCGCCGGCGTCCTGTAACGGTCTGGCAGCGGGCGCCGCGGTCTCGACCTACTTCGTCGGTGCCGCGCCGACCTCCGGTGGTGGCGTGCGCTACTTCGGGACGAACCAGGGTGGCACCATCTATCACTCGACGGCTGCCGTCGCAGTGACGCAGAACGGTGCGCCGGCTGGTGCCAACCCGCTGCAGTAAACCCCGCGCACGACTCGGCCCCCCCAGCCCGAGTCGCGCTTCACCCTCGGCCCCCCGGCCCGAGGCACGATACGCCCACGGGAGACCCGCCAACGCGGGTCTCCCGTTTTTTGCGTACGAACCAGCGCGGACGGGTCGCCGGCGCGTATCAGCGGAATCGCGGGATCGGCGCTGCACAGCGCCCTGACGGGCGCGGACTGTCTCACCGCGAGCCAGCGGCGGCACTCTGATACCATCGCGTGTTTGTATTCACCCCGGGCCGAGCGAGTAGGGAGTATTGATGCGCGGAGACACAGCGGCACGATTCGTCGACAGTGCGCCATCCAGGTCCGCCCTCGACGAGCCAGTTAGTCACCCTCCCGTGGCGGGTGCGCAGACCGGGATCGAGCGGGCGCTGCTGGCGTCGTTGGCGCTGATGGTCTCAGTCGGCATCGGCCAGGCCCAGACGCAGCCGCCAGGGAGCGTGGAACTCGTACCGCAGGCGCCCAGCCGAGCCGGGCGAGCTGTCCCGGTGGCCGAGCCACCCTCAATAGACGGCAATGTGCTCGGCGACCCCGCGTGGACGGCAATTGAACCGCTCACCGGGTTTCGCCAGAGCGCACCGGACGAAGGAGAACCGGCCAGCGAACGCACGGAAGTGCGGGTGGTCTTCACGGCCGACACCCTGTACTTTGGCGTCGTCCTCTACGACGACGACCCGTCCGGCATCATCATGACCGACAGCCGTCGCGACTCGTCGATGAACGATGCCGACAGCTTCCAAATGGTGCTGGACACGTTCAGCGACCAGCAGAACGGTTTCGTGTTCGGCACCACACCCGCCGGGCAGGAATACGACGGCCAGGTGAGCGACGAAGGCGGGGGACGCAGTTTGTTCGGCGACGGCGGCGGCGGCGGGTTTTCGCGCGGCAGCGGCAGCGGGTTCAACCTCAACTGGGACGGAGCCTGGCAGGTCGAAACAGCGATCACCGACATCGGCTGGAGCGCCGAGTTCGCTATCCCATTCCGCACAATCCGCTATCCGGCACGCGACGACCAGTCGTGGGGCGTCAACTTCCAGCGCAACATCAGACGCCGCAACGAAACCTCCTACTGGGCCGCACTGCCGCGACAGTACAACTTGTATCGCGTCTCGATGGCCGGTCAGCTCGCCGGGGTGACGGCCCCGGTAGGCAACACGCGGAATCTGCAGGTCACGCCCTATGTGATCGGTGCGGCCGTGACGCGTGACGCCACGCCGGAGCGTTCCACGCTGGCGGTTGGGGATGTCGGCGCTGACCTGAAGTACAGCGTCACGTCAGGCCTCACGCTGGACGCGAGCTACAACACCGACTTCGCACAGGTCGAAGTGGACGACCAGCAGATCAACCTGGATCGGTTCAATCTCTTTTTCCCTGAAAAACGGCCGTTCTTCCTCGAAAATGCGGGCGCCTTCTCGGTCGGCAACCAGGGACCCGCGAGCGGGCGGAACCTGGGCCAAACCGAGCTGTTCTTCAGCCGCCGCATCGGCATCAGCGACAACGGGACGCCTGTACCGATTCTTGGGGGCGCGCGTCTGTCCGGGAAAATCGACGACTCAACGACCATCGGGTTCCTGAACATGCAGACCGAGTCGGTCCCGGGCGTCGCGCGGGCGAACAACTTCACGGTCGCCCGGGTCCGACGAGACCTGCCCAACCGCTCGAGCATTGGCGGCCTGTTCGTCAACCGCGCGGGCACGGGCAACCCGACGATTGACCGCCTCGCGCGGGACAACGACTACAACCGCACCTATGCGGTCGACGGTCGATTGGGCGTTGGCCAGAACGGCCTCGTGCAAGCGTTCGTCGGACGCACGGACTCTCCGGACGCTGACGAAGACGAGTACGCCATGAGCTTTTCGAGTCGATACGACTCGGAGGCCTGGCGCTTGATTGCCGGCTACCAGGAAAACGACGAGGACTTCAACCCGGAGGTCGGCTTTCTGCGCCGCACCGGCGGCTTCCGCAAGTTCGACTTCGGCATCAACAACACGACGCGGCCGTACGGGTTCCTGAAGTATCAGGAGCTGACGCCGCATATGAGCTTCACGCGCTTCTGGAATCTGGATGGCGACCTCGAGACCAGCGTGCTCCACCTGCATTTCGACGGAGAGTTCGAGGACAGCTCGTCGGGGGGCATCGCCTATGACGTTCGTAGCGAGCGGGTGTTCGAGACATTCACCGTGTCCGGGTTGACGGTGCGACCGGGGAGCTATGAGCTCAACGAACTGACGTATTCATTCGACACCGATCGCTCCGCCCCCATCAGCGCCGGCATCCGGGCCACGACGGGCGGCTTCTTCGGGGGCGACATTGTCACGATCCGGCCCTCTATCAGCGCGCGGTACGGCGAGACCCTCAATCTGTCGCTGAGCTACAGCCGGAACGACATCGACCTGCCCAGCGGCCACACGATTACCAATCTGACCAGCCTAAGCGCAGCCTACAACTTCACGCCGCGTCTCTACGCCCAAACCCTGGTTCAGCACAACGACAGCGCCGACCTGTACGCGGTCAATTTTCGTCTCGGCTGGCTGCAGGACGCGAACACCGGCCTCTTTTTTGTCTACAACGAAACGGAAGGCATTGGGGACTTCATCCCCAACGGCGCGGGCCGTAGTGTCATTGTGAAATACAGCTATTTGTTTGACGTGCTCGATTAACGCTGACTCACTGACGATGACAGGTCGGAGGCTCGTGGGGGCAATCGGCGGAGCCCTCAATAGGGCTTCTTCAGATGGACGGGCTGCTCATGCCGGAGCCGTTGGTTGATGAGTTCGACGAAGACGGAGAATGCCATCGCGAAATACAGATAGCCTTTGGCAATCTCCTGGTGGAACGCTTCGGCGACCAGGGAGAAGCCAACCAAGAGCAGGAAACTCAGGGCAAGAATCTTGACCGTCGGGCGTTCGTTGACAAACGCACTGATCGCCTCGGCCGAGAGCAGCTCGAACGCCACGCGCGAGGGCGGGCGCTCGTTGGCGTAGAAGTCGACCGCGAGCCGGCACGACTGCTCGGCGGTGGTGCGGGCGACCGCGGCGGTTCCGACGGCCGTCGGCAGCAGCATCCCGAGCAGGGCGATGAGCGCGACCCAGCGCATGACGCGGCGGCGGCGCTCCCACGCCGGAACCCCGGAATCGTCGTCGACCGCCCCCCGCAGCTCGATCGGGTCGTCGTCGTCGGTCATGCCACTAGTGTGCGTC
>SXOW01000069.1 GCA_005778315.1 Acidobacteriota bacterium | reverse complement strand
TCGGACCGCTTGACGAGGCGTCGCCGAACAGGGCGACCGACCCGGCCAGTAGCGCCATCAGCAGCCCCACGGGCACCATGGCTTGCGCGAGCGTCGCCGGCCGAATCTCGTGGGCGGGAGGTCGGTCCATGGGTGACTCGTCGTGTCGGCGCTACACCGAGGCGAGAAGTTGGCGGCTGTCTCGGCCACTCAACCAAATCACCGTCGTGAGGGCCACGGCGCCGCACACGAGGTAGATCAACGGGATGTTGCGACCGGTCAAGTCCGCGGCGATCCCGCCCGCGACCATGCCGATCGGCGCGAGCGCTTCGCTGGCAGTGAACAGCAGGCCCATGACGCGACCCCGAAACTCAACCGGGGTCGTTTGCTGAAGCAGGGTCATTTCCAGGTTATTAATAATGCCCGTCGCGCCACCGCTGACAAACATGACGGCCAGCGCGAGCCAGGGGTTGCGTACCTGGCTGAGCACGCCCAGCGCGACGGACAAGAGCGCAAACATCGAGATCATGAACCGCGCATGGTTGGTCCCCGTGGGCCGTGCCAGCGCCGTCACCGCGAACCCGCCGATCATACCTGCGCTGAGCGACGCCAAGAGAAACCCGTACCAGTCCAGCGTGGTGTGCAGGTAGTCGGTCACATAGATGGGCAACAGCACCACCACTGGCATGGCCACCAAATTGATGATGGCTCCGGAGAGAAACACGGCGCGAAGGCCGGGTCGTTGGATGAGATAGTCCAGGCCGTCGAACGTCTTCCGCCGGAACTCGGCCCAACTTACCACCGCTTGACCCCCACTTACCGCGGTGTCCCGATGTCGGATAAAGGTCTCGCTGACGCCCGAAAAGAGAAAGGTGATGCCATCGAACAGAAACAGGAGCGGTGCGCCGAGGGCCTGGTACAGGACGCCACCCAGGCCCTGGCCAACGAAGGTGCCGGCCTGCATCGAGGCCTGCTGAACAGAGTTGGCCGCGGCGAGGCGACGCGCCGGCACGAGATCCGGGGTAATCGAGGCGACCGCTGGATTGAAGACAGCGGCCATGACGCCGTTCATGAGCGCAACGAAGAACAACGCGCCGACGAGCGGTTCCACTGGAAGCGCCCAGAATGACAGGGCGAGGGCGCACGTCAGCACGCCCCGACCAAGATCGCAGGCGACAAGCGTCCGGAGTCGAGGGCGGCTGTCGACGAACGCTCCGGCAAACGGGCCGAGCACGACGGTCGCAATCCTGCTCGCCGTCAGCATCAGCCCCATCAGGGTCGCCGAGCCCGTGACCTCCAAGGTCCACAGCGTGGTCGCGATTGTGAACGCCTGGTTGCCCAATCGGCTGACGACCTGGCCCTGCCACAGCAGAACGAAATCTCGATTGAAGAGTCTGTCGGGCCGTGGCGCGAGGGTGGCCATTGGAGGGCGTGTCTCGGAAGGACAAGCTCACCACGCTGTGCCGTCGCGCACTCGCGCAGTGCGGCGCGCCAACGTGCAGCGGGCCTTGTCGCTCACGCATGCCTACTGACGGACGACACGCATCATACCCGACCTCTCGGGTGGTTCGGGCGTCTCGGCCCGCTCCTGTGCGCCACTACCGATAGCGATGTGCCCCGTTCGTCAGCAGGGAAGCTGGCTCCATGGCCATCGCCCGCCGCATCGGCGCCACGTTCACCAAGACACCGGTGACGACCATCAGCACAGCGCTTGTCGCATACGGACCGATTTCCGATGCATCCATCCCGACAAACACGCTGCTCACCGCGCCGGCCACCGCCACCGCGCCGACCAAACCCACGCCCGTGCCGACCAGCACGCAACTCAGCGACTCGCCGGCCACGGTCCGCATCATGTGTCCAACCGACGCGCCGAGGCAGACCCGCAAGCCAATCTCGCGACGGCGAATCGATGCCAGCGCCGCGCTCAGTCCATATGTCCCCGCCAGTGCGAGCGCTAACGCCAGTCCTGCGAAGACGACCAGGACGATGGCATGGAACCGCGGACGCCCGAGCGAGTCGGCGATCATGGATTCGAGATAGCGCACGGCTGACGGAGGAACGCGCGGGTCGACCGCTCGGGCCACCTGCCCGATCGCCCCGGTGGTCGCGTCGGCCGTGGCCTCCATCCGCGCCAGGAGTGCCACCGACTCGCCTGAACTCGACTGCGTGAATGGCACGAGGATCTCCGGTTGCGGTGCCACCGCGACTCCCGTACTTCGCACCGTGCCCGTCACGCCGACTACCGTCATCCACGTGCCCGGCGTGCCGGCGCGGCCCCTCTTGACTCGTCTGCCGAGCGCGGGCCCGTCGGCAAGAAAGCGGCGAACGAATTCGGTGTTCACGATCGCTACCGGAGCGGCGTCAAAGCCGTCGGACTCTGCGAACGCGCGCCCAGTAATGACAGGCATCGCGAGCGTCCGAAAATAGTCCTCGCTGATCGTGCGCCAGAGTGCGCGCGGTGGGTCGTCAGATCGCTGCGGCGTGGCCGCGTCAATGGTCAGGTTCACGATGGCGATGTTCTCGCCGAACGGCACATAGTCCACCGTGGCAGCCGACACGACACCTGGCACCACGGTCACCGCCTCGAGCAAGTCGCGTTGGAACCTGGCCTTGAGCCCGTGGTCGCCGTAGGTCGTGTCAGGGAGGGTGAATTCCAGAGTCACGACATCCTGAGCATCGACCCCGGGATTGATCGCGCTCAGCCGACTGAACGTTGAGACGAGCTGCAACGCCAGCGTCATCACCACAACGGCCAGCGCCACCTGGACCGCGAGGACGCTGCGTCGTGTGTACTGCGCCCCGCGACTGCCCGTGCTCCGCGTATCCTCGCTTGAGAGTCCGCGGCGCAGTCCGGATCGACCCATCGCCAACACCGGCACCACGGCCAGCGCCAGGCCCAAGGCGATGGACAACGCCGCCGCGAAGAACCACACCCAGCCGTCCACCGTTACGTTGGCGAGTCCGGACACGACCCCGTCACCGGAGGCCCGCAACGCCGCCAGAAATACATACGCCAGTCCCGAGCCCGCCACGCCAGCACTCAGGGCCGCCACGGTTGCGGTCCGTGCGGCATGCCAATACAGTTGCAAGGGCGTTGCACCAAGAGCGACCCGAACCGCCCACTCATGGCTTCGCTGGGCCGCCGCTGCGAGAGCCACCGCGAACGCATTCATACAGGCGACCGCAAGCACGAGCACCGCCGCGACGACAAACAGCGGGAGCACGGCGATCAGGCTTCCCATCACCTGCTGCTGAAGGGGAAGCATGGCGAATTGAAGTCCACGGTTCGCGTCCGGATACTGCGCCGCCAGCCGGGACGCCACCGCGTCCAACTCCGCCTGCGCCTGCACGAGCGTGCGGTCTTGTCTTACGCGCGCCAACAGGAACAGGTACCGCAGGTTGCGGGGCATCGCCTCACCGTCCGGCTTGAGCGGTATCCAGAGATCCGGCGGCCGCATGACCATATCGGCCGACACGACGGTGGCACTGAATCCCGGCGGCAACACGAAGCCCCTGGGCATCACGCCCACGACAACATAACTTCTGTCATTGAGCAGGATCGTCTGGCCAACGGCGCCCGGATCGGCGCCAAAACTCTGTTGCCACAGGGCGTGGCTCAACACCGTGACATCAGGACTGCCTGGTAGGTCATCGCTGGACTGAAGACTTCTACCTATAAAAGGTCCAACACCGGTCAGGGTCAGCAGACTCCCGCCGGCATAGAGTCCACGCACCCTTTCTGGCGACTCGCTACCGGTCAGGTTGAACTCCGCATCGGTATAGGCCCCGACGCCATCGAACGAGGTGGCCGCGCTTGTAAGATCTAGGTAGTTCAGAAAAGAAGTTGGGGTCAGTCCGATGCCTCGAGCCGAGTTGTCTTCCCAAACAGCAACTAGGTTGCCTGGATCGCGGTAGGGAAGTTCACGCAACGAAGCTGCGCCGAAAAGCGCGAAAACTACTACGCTTCCGAAGACGCCCGGAACGAGGCTCAGGACTACTCCAGCGTCGCCAGGTCCCACCCGGCGAGGCTGCAGTGCTGGTGTCAAAGGCTAAGCCCTTCGGTCAGGGGCATCCAAAGTGACCTACAGTCGCGCAGCCGTTGCGCTGAGGGACCACTCCGTGCCAGCCGTGAACCCAGGATTGGCAACACGGAAATCCAAGTTCCCCTAAACCCAGGCTCCGACCGCCCCACACGCTCCCGCGGGCACGTCAACGGCCCAGATCCCAACTGTCAGGCCCGCGCGACCGTTCGTAATCCGCGTTGAGGGCGCCGTACGCCGCTACTACGGGGCCGAGCGTGCGGTATCGGGCAGCTCGCTGCTCGCGGGCGAGCCAATTGCAACTGCCGACAGCCTGAAGGGCCATTCCAGCCTGATTCTGCGGATGGCGAAGGCCACGGGGAGGTGGTGAACCGGGATGTGTGAATTCATCCCCGATGGGGCAGGAGAGCGGATCGAACTGGGCCTGACCCGGTTCCGTGGACACGTAATCCTTGTGGTAGAAGGAGTCCACGATGCCCAAAACGAGGAAGCCGTACCCCCCGGAATCTCGTGAACAGCTCGTCGCGTTGGTCCATGCCGGGCGCACGCCGGAGGAGCTGGCCCGGGAGTTTGAACCGACGGCCCAATCGATCAGCAACTGGGTGGCCCAGGCTGATCGCGATGCAGGCCGGCAGACGGACGGCCTGACGACCGCCGAGCGGACCGAACTGACGCAGCTCCGACGCGAGAATCGGCAGCTGAAGGTCGAGCGGGAGATTTTGTCAAAAGCCGCGGCCTGGTTCGCACAGGAGACGACGGTGAACACGACGCGGTCTTCGGGTTCATGAAAGCGAATCAGGCCACCTTTCCGGTTCGGGTGATGAGCCGGCTGCTGGGCGTCTCCGCCAGCGGATTCTACGCGTGGGTGAACCGTGCGCCATCGGCCTGGGCCGTGGAGGACATCGGTCTGACGGCGCTGATCCATACGATCCACCGTCGCTCGGGCGGGGCGTATGGTGCCCCGAGCATTCAGGCGGAACTGGCCGATGACCACCGGCGGCGGGTCGGCACGAAGCGGGTGGCTCGGCTGATGCGCGCGGCCGGGGTACAGGGCCTGCAGCTGCGCCGCTTTGTGACGACGACGGTCGGCGATCCCGCCGCGGATCGGGCCGTCGATCAGGTCGATCGGCCGTTTACGGCGGACGGCCCCGACCGGCTGTGGGTGGCCGACATCACCTACGTGCCGACGGGGGCGGGGTCTCTCTATCTCGCCATCGTGCTCGATGTCTGGTCGCGGCGCATCGTCGGCTGGGCGATGACGCCACACCTCAAGACGGAGCTCGTCCTCAGTGCCCTGAACATGGCCCTGGCGCGTCGTCCGGAGGCGGTCATTCACCACTCGGATCGCGGCTGTCAATATACGAGCTATGCGTTCGGGAAGCGCTGCCGCGAAGCCGGGGTGATGCCCTCGATGGGGTCCATCGGCGACGCGTATGACTGTGAGCATGATGGTGCTGCTGTCCGGCCAGCTCTGACCCTTGTTTCGAGTGACTTCGTGTCTTTGCGTTGATCTGTCGGCCTGGCTCGGGCAGCACTCACCCAGATGCGGTTTGATCGGGTGGGCAGTGACCCAATAGGGGCCTGGCTTGAGAGACCCATCACAGTCCTGTCCGCCCGCTCGGTCAGACCACGTCGCCAGCCCGTGGAAAGAGGTCTGTTGCATGTCGTCTAGCGATGCACTCGTGGTGCCGACGAGCACCGTTGTCGTCGGCGTCGATACCCACAAACACATGCACGTCGCGGTGGCGCTCAATGCCCTTGGCGCGAGACTCACCAGCTGCAGCGCGTCGGCGGACCGAGCGGGCTACGCGGAGCTCGTGGCCTGGGCGCGCGCGCTTGGCCCCGTGGACGCGTTTGGCATCGAAGGGACCGGTTCGTACGGTGTGGGCCTGGCAAGCTTCGTACGTCGACATGCGATCCGGGTGGTCGAAGTCAGCCATTGCGATCGTCGAAAGCGGCGCAACAACGGCAAGAGTGACACCATCGACGCCGAGACCGCTGCACGGGCCGTTTTGTCGGGACTCGCCACGGCCGTCCCCAAGACGGCCGATGGCGCGGCAGCGATGGTGCGCCAGATCAAGATCGCCCGCGATACGGCCGTAAAAGCCCGCAGTGCCGCCGTCATCACGCTGAAGACACTGATCGTCAATGCGCCTGACGCCCTGCGCGAATCCCTGAGCGCCCTGACGGACAAAAAGCTGATCGACGAGTGCGCTGTGCTCGTGCCCGGCGAGATCCTCGAGCCGATGGCCTCGACGAAACACGCACTTAGGGCACTTGCCACGCGCTGGCTGACGCTGGCGGTCGAGATTCGCACGCACGACGAGGTCCTCGACGCGATCACCCAAACAGCCGCGCCGACGCTGCGCGAAGCATTCGGCATCGGCGCCGATTCCGCCGCCGAGATGATGATCGTCGCCGGCGACAATCCGACGCGGGTGCGATCGGAAGCGGCGTTTGCAAAACTCTGCGGTGCCTGCCCGATTCCCGTCTCGAGCGGCGTGACCAATCGGCATCGACTCTTTCGCGGTGGCCACCGGCAGGCCAACGCGGCGCTTTATCGCATCGTGACTGTCCGGATGCGCTGGCACCAGCCCACGCTGGACTACGTCGCCCGACGGACGGCTCAGGGCTTGACCAAGCGGGACATCATGCGCTGTCTCAAGCGATTCGTGGCCCGAGAGATCTACCACGCCCTCATCAATGACCATCGCTCCCGTACCGCGCGCCTGGTGGCCGCCTAATAAGCCCGCTCTTCGCCTCTCTTGACACATAGGGGCAATGCCATGGCCGAAAGCTTCTTCGCCACGCTGGAGCGAGAGGTGTTGAACCGCCGCTGCTTTCACAGCCAAGCCGACGCCCGGATGGCGATCTTCCAGTGGCTCGAGGGTTGGTACAATCCCCACCGGCGGCACTCCGCGCTCGGCTATCTCTCACCCATCAATTTCGGGGTCTTCAGCAGAATCTGTGGGTCGCTTCCGGCTCCGGTAGCTGACCCAACGTATGGTACAGGGCGATTTCTATACAGCGATACGACCGAAAGCCGTACGCGTTTCTGGTGGTCAGTTTCGCTTTGTTGTTGAGACCCTCGACGACGGCGCCTGAAATCTCGCCGCGCGCCCGAAACCAGTTCAGGCGCAGCGGCCGGTGACGGCGCAGCATGCGGGCGACTTTCCTCATTGGCTCGAGGCGGGAGCGCATCACCTGGACACACCATTCGTCGAGGAAGGCCGCCGCCCAGTCGACCGAGCGGTAGGTCCAGAACGGGTCGAAGCTCTCGCGCAGCAGCATCGCGCGGACCGCCCGCAGATTGTGTTGGACGAGGTCTCGAAGGCGGGCGCGCTGCGCGGGGGTCTGGTTCTCTGGCCGTTTCAAGAGCAGCCAGCGCAGTCTTGGTCAGCCGCGGCTGGCGCCCTTGTTGTCGCAGGGCGTGGACTTCGGCGCGGCGCACCTGGTCAATGGCATCGCTCATGTGCTTGGCGATGTGAAAGCGGTCGAGAATGTGGAGCGCATCCCCCGCTTTCTTCGCCACGACTTGGAGGTACGGCTGCCACATGTCGCTGCAGATGAACGCCAGCGTCGCCGTGCGCTCCTTCCCGAACCAGCGGAAAAACCGGAGCAGCGTCTTGGCCCGCCGATGCTGGCCGATCCACAGCAAGCGCTTGCGCGTGGCGTCGATCTGGTAGACGAGGGTCAAAAAGTGCGGGCCACGCTGCCAGTGGATTTCATCGACGCCGATCGCGCGAATCCCGGTGAGATCGACGTGATCGCGGCCCCAGGCCACCGCCATCGCGACCGAGCGGAACACCTGGTCCCAACTGGTGCGAAAGACGATGGCGACCTCCTGCCAACTGAGGCGCTTGGCCCACCGGGCGAGAAACCACATGTAGGTGGTCGTGAGCTGGTGCTTGCCGTCGGCCCACGGCACCTGCTCCACGGTCACGCCACAGCGCGGGCAATCGACGCGGCGCATCATGTAGAGGAAGAAGACGCGCAGGCCCCACAGCGGCACGAACTCGAAGCGGCGCGGCGCCAACCGATCGTACGCCGGTCCGCGCTGCCGACAGCCCGAACACGTGGGCCGATGGCGCCGATGCGGAACGACGTCGACCGTGAGCGCCACGCCGTCGACCGGCTCCTCGAGCCGCACGTCGCCGTAGACAAAGCCCCGATGCTTCTGAATCCGATTCAAGATAGTCTTGATCTGCATCCCGCTGTTCGCCTCCGAGGTCCTGGTGAGTGTAGGA
>SXOW01000068.1 GCA_005778315.1 Acidobacteriota bacterium | reverse complement strand
TATGGGAGAACGCCGCCATCAGATCGCCCGACGGTGACGGCTCGATCGACACGGTCGCCGCGTATTGTGTTTCCAGCGGGTCCGGAGCAATGTCCCGACCATAGTCGTCCGGGCGTTCCTTGTCGCGGAACTCCTGGAAACGCTCTCGGATATAGTCGGCGAACTCCTCGTCGAACTCTTCAGCCGGGATGTCGAAGGCGTCGTCATAGATATCGCCGCCGCCGCCAATCGCCGTCTTGCGCAGGGAGAACAGGAACTGCCGGACACCCTCTTTGCCCCAACGCTCTTCCATGAACTCGAAGGCGGCGTGTCCGAGGTTGTAGACGACGCGCAGGCTGCTGAAATTGCCGTAGCCGTCGAATTCGCTCATCTCTGGCAGGATATCGGCGAGCGCCGCATCACGCACCTGCATGAGATCGAGCGGCCGCCAGATCCCCGCCATGTAGTCGGCCAGCCCCTCATCGACCCACAGTGGAATGCCCTGTCGGATGGCCGAGCGAGGGACGATGTCGAACGCAAACTGGTGCGTCAATTCATGGGTAATCAGTCGGTATAGCTGATCTGGCGGTTCGTCGATAGGGAGCAGGATACGTCGGCGGAATGGCTCCGCGAACGCGCCGACACCATCGGAGACGGCACCCGGAATGACGTTCTGCTGCTCGAACTCGCTGTGGGTCTTGAAGACGACCAGGGGGATCAGCGTCGCCAGATCATGCGTCAGGTCGGCACTCACTTGTGCGTAGGCGCTTTCGGCGTAGGACGCCACCCGCTCCAGATGCTGCTCCAGCTCCGGGTAATAGAAGATCTCGAAATGCTCCGTCTCGTAGATCTGCCAGTCGAAATCGTCGTACTTGACGCGGTTCTTCCCGTAGTACGGGTTGAACCCGAGCTGGGCCGTCGACTCGGCAGCCCACCCGAGCGTCAACAGACTCGCCAGGGAGATGACGGCCCCGCGCCCGTGGGCCGCGCGCCCGCGGTGAGTGCGACTCATGATTCACCTCGTGAGGGGCCAGCGGCATGTTGGGTTGGGCTGGCGAAGACTGAAGCCATCTTACTGTAGCTATGACGGGGCTCGCAATGATGTGGGTCCCGTCCGCTCGACCCTCAGAGTAGGAGCAAGAGGCGTACCGGCGGGGGCGTGGGTATCCGGCATCCGAGGCACCGTGGCCCTGAGTCCGAGGGCTCGAAGCGCCGCGGTCGGTGTCCACATCCGGCGAAGTACCGCCCCCGTTTGGAGACACCCCCAGCGCTGCCAGCCAGCTCAACCGCGGCGCTTCCAGCCAGGCCGGCCGCTATAATCAGGGGCGGCGGAATAATGTGGTCCCTGTCCGTGTTTTTGCAAGGAGCCGGGCTGACCACTGCGAATCGCTATGATGCGACCACTAGGGCTAGCCAGCGACTCAGTTGATGGATCCACGGATCGGACGGCTGCCATGTCGGTCCGGGCGTTGGAGCATCTCGACAGCCTGTATGGAGCCGCCATACGTCTGACCCGAAACCCCTCAGATGCCGAGGATCTGGTGCAGGAAACCTACGTCAAAGCACTCCGATTCCAAGGTCAGTTCAAGCCAGGAACCCACTTGAAGGCGTGGTTGCACACCATTCTGCACAATACGTTTCTCAATACTCGACGTCGTGCGTCGCGGGATCCCGTCGATGTCGACACTAAACAGGTCGACGACGCTCCTTCCCGCGTCACCGACGGGCCGTCGCCGGAGGAACTGCTCATGCGGAGGGCGCTCGGGGCGGACCTGCAGGCGGCCATCGACGCGTTGCCGGAGACGCTCCGGCAGGCGGTCTGGCTGCGTGACGTGGAGGAGTTCTCTTACAAGGAGATCGCCGACATCCTGCACATCGCCGCTGGTACTGTCATGTCGCGCATTTCTCGGGGGCGTCGGCTGCTCTATCGGCATCTTACTGAACAGGAACCCGACGGACGCGGCCTCAGAATTGTGGGTGGCGCCGCTCGGGGACGTTGAGGCGCATGCCATGGCATGCCGGACGAATTGCCGGACGAATCTCCGGGCTGATTGCCGGGATGATTGCCGGGCTGACTGAATGATGACCTGCGACGAAATCGATGCGGCGATGACGTCCTATGTGGACGGTGAGATCGACCTGACCACCCGGCAGGCGGTCGAGGACCACTGCGCGCGTTGCGGACCCTGTCGCGCGCGGGGGCGGACGGAGGAGGCGATGCGTCGTCTGGTGCGGTCTCAGGCGTCGAACCTCGCCGCCGCCGCGCCGCCGTCATTGCGCGCGAGATGTGTCGGAGCCGTGCCACCGGGCGATGCGGCGCCGCGGCGGGTAGCTCGGGCGCGCCGGTGGATCCCCTTGTCGATGGCGGCGACGTTGCTGCTGGCTGTGGGCGGCGTGTTCCTGTCCGGCCAGCAGGAGCGACTGGAGGCGGCGTTCGCGGCGCAACTGGCCATTGATCACGAAAAGTGCTTTACCCAGTTCGGCACAGGTCATCCGCCGCTCGAGGCCGAGGAGGCGGAGGCACGGCTGGCGGCCGAGTACGGCGTCGACCTGGCGGTGCCTGCGGGTGACCCACTCGGCGAGGTCGTGCTCGTAGACGCGAGAAACTGCGAATATGACGCGGGCCATATGGCGCATCTGCTGTATGAAGTCGAGGGACAGCAGGTGTCGCTCTTCGTGGTGCCGGATGGGTCGCATGCGGAGCGGACGCTCGAGGTCGTGGGGCACGAGGCCCGTCTGTGGTCCGATGCCGGTGTGGGGTATGTCCTGGTTGGGAACGCGGCCGGCCCAGCCGACGTTGCCGTCATGGACAAGGCTGCCGCGTATATGCGAGCCTATGAGAGATGATGCCGTGGTGTCCAGACTGGCACCCAACGACGAGAGGAACGACCACATCATGACGCTTCGCTGGATAATCGCGGGCGCGGCCGCCTTTGGATTGGCCCTGCTCACCCTGCCGGCAGAACTCACGCACATACATGCGCACGGGGCGTACGAGCCGCTTGAGGCTTCTGGGACCGGCGGAGTGGTCGCGGGAGCGATGGAGCCGGCATGTGACGCAGAGGCGCGACCGGCCGACTTTGACTTTACGGTGAAGGACATGAACGGTGACGACATGTCTTTCGCTGAGTTGGAGGGCAAGGTCGTCCTCCTGAACTTCTGGGCGACGTGGTGTGGCCCGTGCAAGATTGAAGTGCCGTGGTTCGTCGAGTTTGCCGAGCAATACAAAGACGATGGGTTAGTGGTCGTCGGGGTGTCGCTCGACGACACGCCGGATAAGATTCAAGAGTTTGCCGCGCAATACGAGGTCAACTACCCGATGCTCGTCGGCTTGGAGCGGGACGACTTCATGGAGTCCTATGGACCGATCTGGGGCGTGCCGATGACGTTCTTCATCGATCGCGAGGGTTCGCTGTGTCGCACGCACGCCGGTATCGCCACCCGCGACGAATTCGAGAAGGACATCAAGGATTTGTTGTAGCGCCCGCACTCACACCCGACGCGGCAGACCATGGCCAACGCCGATCCACGCCGGTCGGCGTTGGCGTGTACAGCGGTTATCGTCGCCACCGTCAGACGGCGACGCCGTTGTTCGAGCGCTGTAGTATGATGGCGCGACGAGGGTGTTGCAGATGCTGAAGGGGTTCGTCCACGGTGAGTTGGCGTGCGGGTGTCGTCTTGCATTCCGCGAGGGCGTGGAGGGGAGCCCCGTGACCGTCCTCGTCGACCGCAAGTCACCGGCGTGCCGACTGTCGCTCCACGTGGCGGGACTGCCTATTTACGATTACCGTGAGGCACTCAGGCCGTCTACGCGCTTCACCCCGGTTGAAGAAGAAGGATACGAGGAAGAAGGCTAGGACCTGCAACGCGAGGATGGGTCTAGCGCCGGCTGAACGTCAGGTCGCGCGTCGATCGCGTTGCGCCCTCGATTGTCACCGCGGTGCCAACCGCAGCGATTTCTCGGAACACCCGCACGTCATACAGATCGTCCTCGCGGATCCCTGTCACCACCGACAGTAGGTAGTCGCCGGCTGGCAGTCCGATCAACTCGTATCGACCGTCGCGATCCGGGTACGTCAGCTGGACGTGGGGACTGCCAGGGTACCGCCGCGTCGGGTCCACTGGCAGGGCCACGACTGCAGGATCCCTGACGGCACGACCCTGTTCGTCCCGTACCGAGCCGGTGAGACGGCTGGGCCGGTCGGTGATGAGGAGCCGGATTCCCTCGCGTGTGTCGTGCAACTGCAGGTCGAACGGCGTGTCCAGAACATTGCGGCCGTCAAAGCTCACCGATTGTAGGGACCAGGGGGCGGGAAGCTCGTCCAATCGCATGATTCGCCGACCTTCGGGCGTTTCCAAGATGAAGCCACCATCTGGATCCACCCGGCTGCGGCTGACGCCTGAGTCTATTGTTCCGTCGAACATCGGGGCGCTCACCCAGAGGCCATCGAGGCTGGGGACGGGTGAGGTGGCAGTGGAGGCAGCCTCCACCACGCCGGACAGACGGGCGCCCGGACTCAGCTCGACCTCCACGTCCCCGACATCAGTCCTCCCAACTGCGAGCGGAGAGGCGCCGAACAACACCTGATCGCGTGTGGTCCGTGCGCTGGCTCGCACACCATAGAGGCCAGGTGGCACGTTGGAGAATTCGAATTTCCCGTCGGGTCGCACGATGGCTGACCGCGACACGCCGAGGCCCAGGCCGGCATTGGCCTCGGGGCTCATGATGACCGAGCCGGTGGCCAGCCGAGTCCTCCGTGGCTGCTCGAGACGGCCTCGGACCATCACCCCTGCAACACGAACGACGGGGAAGTTCACATCCGTCAGGTCGTCGCCGGCGGACACGCGGACCCGCTCAGCCGCTGCCGGGGTTGCAACGCCTGGAAAAAAGATGGGCATCGTCTGGACAGGAGCGGCCGCATCGTCGGTACCCGGGTCGTCAGGCTCCTGCGCGGCGACGTAGTACAACCCGGGCGGCAGTCCTTCCACGCGGTATTCGCCACGCGCGTTGCTGGTCGCCTGGCCGACTGGCTGAAGCACACGCTGGTCGCCGTCCAGTTGTGGTCGCAGCACTTCGACGTCGGCAAATGCGAGGGGTTGGCCATTCGCTGTGGTCACGCGGCCCGCGATGGCTCGGGTTGGGGTGAGCGCGACCTCGATGTTCGCCACGGCTTCGCCACCCGCGACCGTGATCGGCGCGACGACTTCGGTGGGATACCGCTGACCATACGTGTGTGGCACGTAGCCAAGCGCCGTCGCGTGCAGGGAATAGTCCGCCGCCGCGAGATCCTCCAGATGGAAGACTCCCGCGGGGTCGCTGGTCACGACTGTCTGCGAACGGCTCATCACGTCGCGGAGCACGAGGACCCCGCCCGCGATCGGCTGGCCGGTCGAGACGTCAATCAGACGTCCGGCGATCGAACCGGTTGCCGCCTGGCCAGCCTGAGCCGGCGCGGTCGAGGCGGCGACGAGGGCGCAGACGACCAGGGCCCAGCCCCGGCGAGTGGTGCGTGCCGCTCGCTGGTGGGAACGTCGCATGCGGTCTATGATACCAACCCGGCCGCGCCTCACGGACATGGCCGGCACGAGGGGCACAACAAGGAACGCGCCATGTCAAAACTGTCGTCGGAATTCGAGGTGGTCTGTCCGTGTTGCGGGACGACACAGACTGTCGATGCGCACCTGAAACGTGTGGTGGCGCATCAGGAGCCCGCGCGCCAAGACAAGCCGCAACTTGACCATGCGCAGCAGATCCTGGCGGAGGCGGCGGCGCGGCGCGAGGCCCTGTTTCAGCGGTCGGTCACTGACAACAAGACGCGCGGTGACGAACTGTCACGACGGTTTGAAGAGGCCCTCGAACAGGCCCGCCACGAGCCGATTACCCGACCCGAACGAGACTTCGACCTGGACTAGCGGCTGGAGGATCGCACGGCTGGCGCCGTGCGCCACCGCCACCCGTCGTACTGACGTGGCGCAGGGCTTCAGCCCTGCGATCGTCCCGGTGGCGCGTTTCACCGAGAGCCCGTATTCCGCCGGGCGTTGCCTCGTCCGACGACACGGCGAAACTGTCGCGGGAGCTCGCTCCATCCGTCTTCTCCCTGAAAGAACCTCGGCTTGTCGTCCGGAAACCGAGCGAGAAAGTCGTGGTGTCGTTGTCGCCATTGCCGTACCCGGGGGTCCGGCGTGCTGATAGGGCGGTGTGGATAGTCGAGCAGCATGCGCTCCGCTTTCCAGACGTTGCGTTCCGACAGCCGCCAGTTGTAGCTGCCTAGGGCGCGGAGGTCGACAACCGCATATCCGGTGAGGCGGCCGGTGGTGTCGACATACGGCTCGACATAGCTCAAGGCCAGAGCCCGAGGCGTGCGATACACCGCCTTTCGACCGTGGAGTCCCGGATCCCTGGACCGTCCAACCGAGCCCCAGCGGCCTCTCCGCTCGTACACGAACAGCACGTGGTCGAGCTGGTCAACCGACTCGAGGCTGAGGACCAGGGGAGGGTATCCATGCTGTTCGAGGACGGTCGCGGCCAGCAGCACTGCCTCGAAACAGTGCGCGGTCTGGTGCCGGACCACGCCGCGGAAGCTCCGGAGCGTGAGGGGGGACGTCGTGGCGTTGTAGGGCAACGCATTGAGATACCGCTGGACGCTCGCGGGCGTGCGCAGTCGGGTGATCACACGGCGCTCAGCGGACGTGAAACCCCCAGCGCGTGGTGGCGGTCTCTGGCCGTCGCGTCGCCCGTCGTCGCCGCCGGATGGCTGAGATACACTCAGCGCCATGTCGTCATCACCGCAGGTGTTGAGTCCGGATACTGGCGGCGCCGCTCCTCGACTGCTGGTTGGAACCTCCGGCTACAACTATGCCGAATGGAAGGGGAACTTCTATCCAGAGAAACTGCCGGCGAAGAAGATGCTGCCGTTCTACGCCGAACGGCTGTCGACGGTGGAGATCAACTACACCTTCTACCGCATGCCAACCGAGCGTCTGTTGGCGGGCTGGTCCGAGGTCACGCCGGACACCTTCCGTTTGACGCTGAAAGCGCCGCGTCGCATCACACATCTCGCTCGGCTCCGAGGGTGTGAGGACACGGTGTCGGCGTTTTGCGACGTAGCCCAGACGCTGGGACCCAAGCTCGGCGTGCTGTTGTTTCAGCTGCCGCCGTCCTTCAAGAAGGATCTGGCCGTGCTCGATGAGTTTCTCGGCACGCTGCCACCGGGGGTTCGCGCCGCGTTCGAATTCCGACACGCATCCTGGCACGACGCCGAGGTGTTCGACCGGCTGCGAGCACGCCGCTTGGCGCTCTGTGTCGCGGACAGCGAGCGTGTGACGACGCCGGTCGAGGTCACCGCCCCGTACGGCTACTTTCGTCTCCGTGACCAAGGCTATCAACCCGACGACATTGCGCGATGGGCGCAGACTATTACGACGGCCTGCGCCGATTGCGATGAGGTCTTCGTGTACTTCAAGCATGAAGACGAGGGCAAGGGCCCGGAGTTCGCCAGGCTACTCTTGGAGGCCCTCCCCGGGCCCTCGCGCTGAGCGTGTGTCATCGGCGCCGGCCACGGTGGACGAATGGCCTGCCACGAATGTGACGACGCGCCGTTCAGCCCAGTAGCCGTCGAATCCCGGCGTCGCTCCAGCGTAATAGCCGCAATGTCCCCCGTACCGGGTGACCTGCACGGTCACGCGCGGGTTGGCGGCGACCGCTGGTTCGCCAAACTGTTCGGGTGGCACGAAAGGGTCGTCCTCGGCGCTCAGGATGAGCGTGGGGATCTGCACCCGCTCGATCACGCGGAGGCTGCTCGCCCGATAGTAGTAGTCGTCGGCATCACGAAAGCCGTGGTGGGGCGCGGTGAACCGTTCGTCGAATTCGCGGACCGTGCGCACACTGTCGAGCGGTCCCAGATCGAAGCGGCCGGGCCAGGCGTGGTCTTTCCGCCGCATCCTGGCTTTGAGGTTACGCACGAAGTTCCACTCGTAGACCAGATTGGACCGGCGTTCGAGCGCCTCGACGCAGAGCCCCAGGTCCATGGTGGGCGAGACGGCGACGATGGCGCGCACCTCCGGTGGTGTGTCCGGGCCGTAGTCCCCGGCCAGCCGGAGCGCCACGTTGCCACCCAGCGAGTAGCCCGCGACGCTGATCGCGGGGAGCCGATCGAGCTGAGTCAACTCGGCAATGACCGCGCGCGGGTCATCCGACAGCCCCGAGTGGTACAGCCCCTCCGACAGCGCCTCTGTCCCGCCACAATTCCGCTGGTTGAGCATGACGGCGTTCAGCCCGGCCACATAGGCTTTCTCGGCCATGCCCTTCATGTAGTGGGCCTGGCTCGATCCCTCAAGGCCGTGGAGACCGATGAGGGTGGCGTGCGCCTGCGGGCGCGCTTGCCAGTAGCAGTGGGCGAGTACGCGGGCATCCGGCGCGACGTCGAAGTAGCGCGGTACGGGTGGCGGTAGCCGCGGAAAGTGGCGCTGGCGCCCCCACGTAAAGAGGGTCATCCAGTGGCCATGCCGCAGACGGGGGTGCGCCGTGAATTCGGAAGTACTCACGAGGGTCGAGGCGACGGTAGCGGAGTCAGGCTGTTCGTCACGCGCTGCGACCGGGACCCACCGTGCGCCCCGCGAGCGTCGTGTGATGACCCGCGTCGGGGAGAGTCTACTCCACGCAGGGTCGGCAGACCGGCGTCGATACGATTGTGCAGCCGTCCCGCTGGATCGTTATCGCACAAATCCGGGACAATGCGCGGATGCGGTTGCGCGAGTTGAACGTTGGATGTTTCGGTGGCGGTACGGGTCTCCCGAGTCTCATCGGTGGACTCAAGCACAATCCGTGGCTGCGGGTGAACGCCGTCGTGACGATGTTCGACAGCGGCGGCAGTTCGGGTGCGCTGCGCGATCAACTGGGGGTGTTGCCCCCGGGCGACGTGCTTCGGTGCGCGCTCGCCCTGGCGGGCAACGAGGTCGAGGCACGTCGTATCCTTCTGACGCGACTGTCAGGGTTTGAACACGACAAGCTCGGTGGACACACCGGCGGCAACCTGCTCTTGTCGATGATGGAGCAGTACAGCGGCGACTTTCTTGCCGCCGTCGATGGTCTCCGCACGCTGTTGGACTGCGTCGGTCGGGTCTGGCCGATCAGCGTCGAGCAGGCCACGGTGTGCGCGTCCTACGAAGATGGCTCGACCACGCGGGGTGAAGTCGAGGTGGATATGGAGCAGAGCCAGGGCCGACGCGTGAGTCGGGTCTGGCTGGAGCCCGAGGTCAGTATTCACGCGGCCGCGGCTGCGGCAATTCCGACGTTTGACGCGGTCGTCATTGGTCCCGGCAGCTTCTATACGAGCCTCGTCCCTATTTTCCTGCCCACCGGCGTGCGTGAGGCGGTGGCGGCCGTGAACGGCCCCATCGTCCTGGTCACGAATCTGCTCACGGAGGGACGCGGGATGCAAGGATTTACCGCAGCCACCGCCGTCGCACGTATCAGCGAGGCGATTGGCCGTCCGGTCGACGCGGTCATCGTCAACACGGGATACCCGGGTGAGGCGTTGGCCAGCTATGCCAAGGAGCACAAGGAGCCGCTGCCGGTCGGCGACATCCCCAACGGCTGCGACGTGATCAGCGGCGAGTTCTGGCCGCGCGGCTTCGCGAGACACGCCCGACGGCGGCTGGCCTACGCCGTATGGAGCGTGCTGGCGCAACGCCTGCTGGCGTAGGACCGCCGTCTTACCGTCCCTGGGGTGGCTTGCGTTTCGCGGCACGACGCTGCCCGGAGGCGGGCGGTTGTGTTGTTCGCTCGCGCTCGGCAATCTTGGACGCGGCTTTCGCCACCACCTCTCGCAATAGCTTGTTCGGGGCGCCCCCCGTACCGGCCCGAGCGGCGACCCAGAGCGCCGGCATTTCGGCGGCGAGGATGTCATCGAAGTCGCCCTCGCTCTTGACCGAGAGGGGAGCGAACGTGGTGATGTCGAGCGCACCTGACCAGTGGTCTCGATGCTTGATCAAGAGCCAGCTGCGCCCTCGCTGTGCGGCGGCGGTGCCCGGTCGGTCCCGGGTGCGCACGAGGACCCACGAACCCTTCAGTTTGTAGCCGTCCAGCGTGAATTTGAGGTCGCCCTTTTCGAGCGCGGCGTCGACGTCGTCCGCCTCGGGCTGCCACGTGCCGGAGTCCCACAGCATCACCACCCCGGCCCCGTAGCCTTCCGGGATGACGCCCTCAAACTCGCCGTAGTCGTAGGGATGGTCTTCCGTGCGTACCGCCATGTGCTTGTCGCGGTGGTCGAGCGACGGGCCGCGTGGCACCGCCCAGGAAAGCAGCACCCCGTCATGTTCAAGCCGCAGGTCGTAGTGCAGGCGGCTCGCGAGGTGCTTCTGGACACAGAAATACAGGGTCTCTGGCTTGCGTGGAGTGCGCGACTCCGGCTTGCGCTCGCCGGAGGGTTCCGGGGTCTTGGCGAAGTTGCGCTTGCGACGGTACTCGTCAAGGGGCATGCCGTGCTTTGAGTGTAAGCTGTCTGCCATGTCGCAGCCACCTGATTCTGGCGGGCCTGACGCGGTATCGCCGTCGGCGCATCCGCCGGGCCTGTCGACGTTGTTTTTTACGGAAATGTGGGAGCGGTTCAGCTACTACGGCATGCGGGCGCTGCTGGTGCTCTTCATGACCGACGTGGTGGCACACGGCGGGTTGGGGATGACCGTCGTGACGGCGACAGCGCTCTACGGTCTGTACACGTTTGCGGTCTATGCGGTCGCGTTGCCTGGCGGGTGGATCGCCGATCGGTTGACGGGTCAGCGTCAGGCGGTGCTGATTGGCGGCGTCATCATTGCGGTCGGCCATCTGACCCTCGCGATCCCGACCCTCTCGGCGTTCTATCTCGGTCTCGCGCTGATAGTCGTCGGCACCGGCCTCCTGAAGCCGAGTGTCAGTGCCATCGTGGCGGACCTGTATCCCGAGGGCGGTGCGCGCCGGGACGCCGGATTTTCGATTTTCTACATGGGTATCAACGTGGGCGCGCTAGCCGGGCCGTTGGTGTGTGGCACGCTTGGCGAGCGCGTCAACTGGCACCTCGGGTTCAGCGCCGCCGGTGTCGGGATGATATTCGGCGTCGTGCAGTACGTTCGGGGCTGGCGCCATCTGGGCGACGCCGGCTTGCTCCGTCAGCAGGCCGGAGACGACCGTGTCAGTGCCCTGCGCAGCTTCTGGTGGGGGACTGGTGTCGTGGTCGCACTCGTCGTCGTGGTGACCTGGCTTCAGCGCAGTGGGGTGTTCGCGTTCTCAATTCTCGCTGTGGCGCAAGCGACCGGAACCACCATGGCTGCGCTCGTCCTCCTGTACTTTGCCTACATTTTCGTCTTTGGCCGGCTCAGCCACGACGAGCGCCGGCGCGTCGCGGTGATTCCCGTACTGTTCGTGGCCGCCGCTGTGTTCTGGTCGGGGTACGAGCAGACGGGGTCGTCGCTGAATCTGTTCGCTGATGGCCTGACGAATCGGATGGTCCTGGGCATGGAAGTGCCGACGACGTGGCTGCAGTCGGTCAACCCGCTCTTTATCATCTTGCTGGCACCGGTCGTCGGTGCACTGTGGGTGAGGCTGGGCTCGAAGAACCCGTCGATTCCGGCGAAGTTCACCTACGGGCTGCTGCTGCTCGGACTCGGGTTCCTGGTCCTGGCTTGGGGCGCGACCTTCACGACTGACGGGCTGGTCAGCCCGATGTGGTTGGTCGTCACCTATTTCTTTCATACCGTCGGTGAGTTGTGCCTGAGCCCGGTGGGCCTCAGCAGTATCACCAAGCTCTCGCCCAAACGGCTGGTCGGCCAGATGATGGGTATCTGGTTCATGGCGACCGCACTGGGAAGCCTGTTTGCCGGGTTGGTCGCTGGGCTGGTTGAGAGCCTGGCGCTGCCCCAGTTGTTCGGGGCGGTCGGGCTCATCGTGATCGGAGGAGGCGTCGTGATGTTGCTGGCGAGTGGTCCTGTGCGCCGGCTCGCGGGTGACGTCCGTTGATCGCGGGAGACAGGTCTGGACCGGCGACACGGGTCACGTTGGTCTCGACCTATGAACTCGGGCGTCAGCCGTTCGGACTGGCATCACCAGCCGCATGGCTGCAGGCGGCCGGGTTCGAGGTCACCACGGTCGATTTGTCCCGCGAGGTATTCGTCCCCGAGGCCTTTCAGGCCGACCTGGTCGCGTTTCACCTGCCCATGCACACGGCGACCCGGCTCGCCGTCCCGGTCATACGGCGTGTGCGCGCGCTGGTGCCCGCCGCCCGGCTCTGCTGCTACGGACTCTACGGGCCACCCAACGAGGGGATGCTGCACGGCCTCGGCGTAGAGCACGTCCTGGGTGGCGAGTTCGAACAGGCGTTGCTGGATGTCGCCCGCGGTCGGCCACCTGCCGCCGCCAGCGCGCTGCCGCGCCTGAACTTCCTGGCGCCGGCTCGCGGCGGTCTGCCGCCGCTCGAGCGCTATGCGTCGCTCCAGACGCAGACTGGCCGGCGCGTCGTGGGCTACACGGAAGCCAGTCGCGGCTGTAAGCATCTGTGTCGCCATTGTCCAGTCGTGCCGGTCTATGGGGGACGGTTTCGGGCGATTCCCCAGGAGGTCGTCCTGGCCGACATTCGGTCGCAGGTCGAGGCGGGTGCCCGCCATATTTCGTTCGGCGACCCAGACTTCTTCAATGGCGTGGGGCACGCCGTCTCGATTGTCCAGCGCCTCGCGGAACAGTTTCCTGGGGTCACCTACGACGTCACGATCAAGGTTGAGCATCTTCGACGCTATCGAGACCATCTGGCGCTGCTGCGGGATACCGGCTGTCAGTTCGTCGTGACCGCGGCCGAGTCGGTCGACGACGCGGTACTGGAGAAGTTGGTCAAGGGGCACACGCAGGCCGACTTCGAATGGGTGGTCGAGGCATGTCGAGCGATCGGGCTGGCGCTGACGCCGACATTCATTCCATTCACCCCGTGGGTCACCCCCAGCGGATACCTCCACCTGCTGCGCACCATCGACGCGCTGCAGCTCGTCGACCACGTGGCCCCGATCCAGTTGACCCTGCGTCTGCTGATCCAGGAAGGGTCAGGGCTGCTCAGGCTCGACCCTCAGTCGCTGGGTACCACCCTCGGGCCGTTTGACGAGCGGCGCCTGGTGTATCCCTGGGTCCATGGTGACCCACAGGTCGACCGGCTGCAGGCTGCCGCCTCCGCCCTCGTTGGGCGCGGGCTGGCCGTGTCGCGGTCTGACCTGTTCGACGACCTGCTGGGGCTGACCGCCGACTGCGTAGGAGTCGCGACCCCGACGCGTGTCTCGCATGCCCGTCCCCGCGCGGCCGTGCCCTATCTCAATGAACCGTGGTACTGCTGAGCGGAGCCATCCCCAGAGCAGGTGGCTCTGGTGTGAGCACGAGCAGGAGTAGGTCATGCCTCGCGTGCTGCTGATTGCGACCACGACCGGGTATCAGACCCGCGCGTTTGGCGAGGCCGCGACGGCGCTCGGCGTCGATCTGGTGTTTGCGACAGACCGATGCGACCAACTCGACGACCCATGGCGAGACGCCGCCGTGCCGGTGC
>SXOW01000067.1 GCA_005778315.1 Acidobacteriota bacterium | reverse complement strand
TCCGTATCCGTCCTCGGCTGGCCCGAAGCGGCGGACGCGGACACCACCGCCACCAGTACCAACGCGCACGATGTCACTCGGGGGCCGGTTGTGCTGGTCAAATTCGGGGCTCCGCGTCCTTGCAGACGTCCCGCCGAGGGCGGGCGGTGTAGCCTGATGCAACCATCCTAGACTGGCAACCAGGGTGTGACAAGGCTAAAAACGGCGGTCGGAGGGGACCACCGGACCGCGGCCGGGGTACTAGTCCCCTGGAACCGCGCCGATGCCCGGGAAGCGCCGCGCGAACGCGGTCGCGACGCGAGCCGTTGCGCTCGCGCCGGTCGCCGCGTCCGACGGCGCCTGCACGACCACGGCGAGACCGTGGGATTCTGCGAATTGGAGCGCAGCCGTCGGCGCCATTACGTAGAGCGCGGTCGAGAGGATATCCGCGACGAGCGGATCCTGATGCCATACGGTCACAGACTCTGGGCGATAGAGTGCCTGTCCCGTGCGTGGGTCCACGATATGCGCAATCGGCCCACCCTCCACGCTGAAGGTGCGCTCCGATGCGCCACTGGTCGCCAGGGAGCCACTCTCGAGGACGACCTCACTCACCGGGTGGTGCCGCTCGACAGGGTGCCCGATCGCGACTGGCCAGCCTCGCGCCGCTGTCGACACTGCCACCTGCCCGCCCAGATCGACCAGCCACACCACGTCGCTTTCCATCTCGACCTGGAGCCGACGCAGCGCCTCACCTTTCCCGAACGCCCCGGCGTCGATGGTGACGTCGGCCGTCCGCGTCAGGCGGCACCCGGCCGGCCCCAGTTCGAATGCGAAGTGAGCGAAACCGCTGACCGCCAGCGCCTGGGCCAGCCGTTCTGGAGACGGACGGCGGCCGCTGTCACGCAGACCCCAGGCGTCGATCAACGCGCCCACCGCGGGATCAAACGCGCCATCGGTCGCCTGCTGCCACCGGGCCAGCGTGGGCCAGAGTTCGCAGACCTCCGGCCCAAGTGCGAACGGCTGCCCGACCGGATGCCGATTGAGCCGTCCGAGTTCGCTCTCGTCGCGCCATGTGCTGAGCGTCGCTTCGGTCCGCTCCAAACTCCTGACCATGCGGTCAAGCTGACGCAGTCCAGCGGCGCGATCGAACGCCTCCACCCTGAGCGTCGCGCGGGTACCCATCAGATAGAGCGTGCGCTCCACCAGAACCGGCGCGGCCGTGACACCCGGGTGCAGGATCAGGGACGCCAGAAGGGCGACGCCCACGAGAACCGTCGCGCGGGTCACGCGGAGAGGCCGGCTTGGCTCGGCACTGTAGTCGTTGAACCGGAAGACGCGCGACCAAGGCGCCAGCCGATGAAGAGGTGCAGGCTGTAGCCAGCCACGAAGATCACGCTCGTGGCGACATGGGCCCAGACCATGACGGTCAGCAGGCCAGGTGACGAGGCGACCTGCAGCAGGTAGCCAGACAGGGCCATGGCGGAAAAACTGAGGAGCGACATCCACCCCGATCGACGGTTCCCGGCGTTGGGCGACGTCAGCTTCTTCAGGGTGTGCGACCGGAACAGCATGCCGAAGAACGCGATAAACAGCGGCGCCGCCAGCACATGCACGGATAGCATCGCTGGCTGCCAGGGATGATTGATGACCGCGAACGGGTCAACCGCGGTCACCAGGTGCTTCATGTAGAAATACCCGATCCCCGTCACGGCGACCACACCGTGCAAGGCGTTAAAGGCCCACTGTTCCCACCACTTCATCGGATTACCGCTCCAAGCTCTCCGTCCACTCGTTCCAGCACCTGATCGATGGCCAACACCCGCCGCACGGCCGCATTGGTCGCGCCCGCCGTGAGGGTGGCCCCGGCAATCGGGCGTATCGCCCGTTGCACCGCCAGGTCGTCGGTCAAGGCCCGCTGGTCATACTGCTGCAACCAGCGCTCCTGCGCCTGATACTCGGCCGGCTCCAGAAACGCGGTCACGTCGATGCGTTTCACCCTGCCGTCGGCCTCAAGAGAGATCAGCAGGCTCTCCCGTTTCGTTCGGACCACGTGGGTATCGACGTAGGCGCGTCCCACCGTCCGTCCGTTCTCCGTCGCCACGTAGCGGGCCACGAGCCCGCTCTCGATCTCGCCGCCGGCGAGTTCGGCGATACGAGCCATTTGCGGTGCGGTCAAGAACACACGTTCCGAGACCACCGCGGCCTGTGGAAACACCGCGGCCAACGCTTCTTCTCGCGTAATCTGGCCACCCTGGACCGTCGCTGCCAGGGTGGCCGTCACCATCAGCCACCCCATTCCGACCAAGACCAGTCTCTGCATGCCGTTCTGCCTAGAAGGCGTAGCCCATGCCCAGGCTGAACTGGTTGATACCGGTGTCGGCATCATTGCTCACCCAGGCGTGATCCAGCTTCACCACAATGTTCGGAATCGGCTTCAGTTCAACCCCGGCGGTGAGATAGGTGTTGTCTGTCGACAGGCTCCTGCGCGCCCCGTCCGGCACCCGGTCCTGCGTATCCACCTGCTCGAAGCGCACATACGGAGTCAGCGCGACGCCACCGGGATTCGTCTGCGACAGCACGTCGTACCCGACCTGGATATACGCCCCTTGCATACGCTCGCCGACGGTGGTCTTCAGCACCTGGTTCAACTGAGCGGCGTCATCGAGATGGGCCCTGGCAAAGAGTGCCCGCACGTCAAATCCTCGTATCTGAGCCTGGCCATGCAGGTCGAAGATGGTGGTGCGCACGCCGTATTCGGTGTCGTCCACCACCACCTGCCCTTGCCCGGAGTCGCCGGTATAGAGGCTCGCCCCCACAAATACGCCGGGCGTCGGCGTCACGTCGACGCGCCCGGTGAACGCCAGGCTGGTCGCCTTGGCTCTGCTGCCTTTCTGACGCCCGCCACGGACCCCGGCGGACGAAAACCCCCCGCCGTCGAACCCGTTCATGACGTAGGCGCGGAACGCCACCCGATCGAATGACCCGTAGACGCCGCCACCGTTCTCACGCCAGGTCGACGGGATGATCTGGCTCTCGGTGACGGGACGCTCGGCCCCAAGAAACACGGTGGGTTCATGGAATTCGTTGACCAGCCCCATCGGCGCCAGCAGCATCCCGCCGCGAAACCCGACGTGCTCCGTCGCCTGATAATCCAGATACGCAAACTCCACGAAGACCTCGTCGGCGTGCTCAATCTCGATCTCGGAGTTGAACAGGAACTTGTCGTTGAACCGGTACCCGGCGTAGATGATCGCGCGAAGAAAGTCGAACTGGGTGGTGCGCCCGGTCGGGCCGCCGGCTTCCTTCTCGTCTCCAAAGTTCTCAAGCAGCATCTCGCCATAGCCGGCGATCGACACCCCTCGGTCACGGCCGTAGGTTGCGGCCGCGGAAGGCGCCAACCCGTACCGACGGGCCTCGTCGACCGTGAGCGGTTCAACCTCTTCCCCGCTGCGCAAACGCTCGACCTCTTCGGCCAGCAGGTCAAGACGGCGCTGCAACTCCGCCAGGTCCGGTGGCTGCTCAGCCGCTTCGGCGTCGGCGGTCTCCACGGGTTCGGGCGTGGGGTCGTCGCCAGGGTCTGGCTGCGCCGTCGCCGCGGTGGCGAAGGTGCAGAGCACCAGCGCCGGGATCAGTTGCCGGCTCCACGAACGGTTCTGGGACATGGTCACGTGCGACTCTCCTCGATGTGGTTGCGCGCACGGACTGTCATCTCTACAATGTCCATTGCTGGATGTGTCAACCGTTCACGCAACCTGGTTAGGGGAAGCGACGAGTGGCCGTTCAGTTGGCCCGCCGGTGTTGCCGCACCGGCGGGCCCTTTTTTTCCACCCGCTCAAATAAGACCAAAATGAGACTGGATCTCAATTTGAGATCGCAAATATATATCCGACTATTTTGGTCGTCAATTAGAAAATGAGACTGGATCTCAAAAAGATCGAGCCGCTGGGACACCACTGGCCACCCCGCACGCCTGCCGTTGTGTCGGGCGGCGCGTCGCAACCGCCGAAATATCGAATCGATGGGGTGAAGAAGGCGGGTGACAAGGAAGCGCCGGCTCGAAGGCCGACACTTCCCGTCTTCGAATTGCCAATGTCCCCAGCAGGCCGCGGGGACGCCAGCCGCGTGCTACTGCTCGTTGGACGTACGCGCCGTCTGGTTCAACAGCAACTTCTGCACGCGCCAGTTGTTCATGTCCGCGACGTACAAGACATTCTCGTCGCGGCAGGACAGCCCGTGGATCCAGTTGAACTGCCCTGGCGCACGGCCTGACTCACCCAGATACCCAAGCATCTCGCCCTCCAGCGTCATCTTGTAGATCCGACCGGGATCTTCGTCCGACGCGAAGAGATACTGCGTCTCACCACCGGAGATGCACAGCGTCCACGGGGCGTGCGCATCCGGACGGTTCGGGTCCCGGTTGCCGAGCACCGGCTGGTAGTTCTTGTCAAACGGTACCGCCATGACGATCACCTTCAGGAGATTCCCGTCACTGTCAAACTTCTGGATGCGACGGTTGGAACGGTCGCCCACGTAGACGTTCCCGTCGCGGTCCACCTGCAACGTGTGCGGCAGCCGGAACTGACCGGGCTCGTTCCCATAGGAGCCCCAGGTCTTGAGCCAGTTCCCCCACTTGTCCATCTTGCCAACGCGCGAGTTGATGTAGCCGTCGCTGACAAAGATGTTGCCTTCGGCGTCCCACCCGACGTCCGTCGGTCCGCCGAAGTACCCGTCAACGGCCCGCGCCTCGCTGGCCGGCGGGTGGTGATACTCGTCGAAGCCTTCGGGCCGACGCCCCAGGTTCAGCGTGACGTACCCGTCCGGGTTGATCTTCGTGACGGCGTTCGTCCCTTTGTCGACAATCCACAGGTTGTCCTCGTTGTCGAAACGGACCGAGTGGCCGTAGCCGAAACCGTACACACCCTGACCGATCTCGCGCACGAAGTTGCCCCGGTCGTCGAACTCAAGCAGGTTCGTCGTGGCGTTTCCAAACAAGGGGCCCGTGGTTGAGGAACCAGGGTGGTTCAACACGATCAGGTGCCCCTTGGAGTTCTCCGCCACCCCCAGGGTCTCGCCCAAATTCATCGTGGGCGGATACTTCAAATAGTCCGGCACAGACACGTACGGAATTTCTCGTACGTTCTGCGCGAACACGGGCGCGGCCGGCGCGACGAGCGCCACAGCCACGGCCGCCACAGCAGTGATAAGACGTGTCACGGGAACCTCCTTGAGGCCGGGTCACCAAACCGGGAACGAATCACGAAAAAAAGACAGCACGCGTATCATAGCGCAGCCGGCACCCGCCTGCCGGTTCACGAGCAGGCTCTCGGCCGCGTGTGGTATGGTGTGGCGATTGACCCTTTCCGCCGTTGACGGCGTGTCCGTTGCGCTCTCGCGCAGCCGAACGAGAAGGGTGGAAGGACCCGAGCCGATGCGCTTTCAGATTATCGTCCGTTACGCATAAGCGCTCCGACCTCCGGCTAGGTCTGCCAGATCCGCAACCGGTACCGCACGTCCGCCACTACTGCTCGCGCTTGTGTTAGCCGTGGCCATCGGCCTGTGCATCGGCACCACTGCGATGGTGTCACGTCGCATCGGCGAAGGTTCGCCTGAACAGGCGTCCACGACGGCCGTCCAAGCGATTGCCACCGGCGTTGCGGTCTCGCTCGTCCTCGGGACTCTCGGCGTC
>SXOW01000066.1 GCA_005778315.1 Acidobacteriota bacterium | reverse complement strand
TTCGACGATTTCATCAGGACCACCGAGGACCGCCACCGCGTGGCCGTGATCACGCTGGTGCAGCGGATTGCCGACGCTGGGGATCTGTATGAAGGCGAATACGAGGGCTGGTACTGCGTCTCCTGCGAGGCCTTCAAGCAGGACAAGGACCTGGATGAGGGAAACTGCCCGGTTCACCAGACCCGGCCGGAGTGGATCAACGAGAAAAACCACTTCTTTCGGCTGTCGAAGTATCGCGATCGGCTGCTCGAGCACTATGCGGCGAACCCTGGGTTTCTGGTGCCCGACGTGCGCCGAAACGAGATGTTGCGGCTGCTGGAGCGTGGGCTCGACGACATCTCGGTCAGCCGCACGGGCCAGAGCTGGGGCATCCCGCTGCCGTTCGATCCGTCGAGCGTCGTGTATGTCTGGTTCGACGCCCTCATCAACTACATCGCGGCGGTGGGCTATGGCACGGATGACGCGCGATTCAACCGGTGGTGGCCGGCCGACGTGCAGATCGTCGGGAAAGACATCACCCGATTTCACGCGGTGGTCTGGCCGGCGATGCTGATGAGTGCTGGTCTGGCCCTCCCGAAGCGTATCTTTGGGCACGGGTGGGTGCAGTGGCAGGGCCAGAAGATGAGCAAATCGCTGGGGACCTCCGTGGACCCGCTCGAGGCCGCCGACCGGCTGGGTCCGGACCCACTCCGTCTGTATCTGGCGAAAGAGATCGCGTTCGGTCAGGACGGCGATTTTACGTGGGAGCGATTCGAAGAGCGCTACAACGCTGACCTCGCGAACAACCTCGGCAACTTGGTGAGCCGGGTCGCGGTCATGGCCCACAAGTATCGGCATGGAGTCCTGGCGCCCACCCCCGACGCCACGCCGCACCTGGCCGGACGCGTCGCGGAGGTCGTTCAGCGGTATCGGGCGGCGATGGACGACCACCAGGTGCATGTGGGCATCGGGGTCGCGTTTGAGCTGGTCGACGCGATCAACGAGTTCATCACGCGGCGCGAGCCCTGGGCGCTGGCGAAGGACCCGGCGCGAGCCGGTGAGCTCGATGACGCGTTGTTCGAGATGGCCGAAGCGTTGCGCGTCGCCGCCCTTCTGCTGCTGCCCGCCATGCCGAGGTCAGCGACTGAGATTCTGCGCCGAGTGGGCGAGCAGCGGCCCGCGCATGAGCTGCGCCTGGACCGGGACACAGCCTGGTCGGTGACGGCGCGCACGATTCACACGGGGCCGCCGTTGTGGCCTCGCCTCGATACGAGCGGCCGGGACCCCGAGCGGGGCGCGGCCGAGAAAGGCAGGACACCCAGCATGACGGACGAGACACAGACCCCCACGCCGGATACGGCTGCACCGGCCGCACTGGTCGACTCAGCCGCAGCGGCACCCGCACCCGTCGAGGTCGTCTCGGCCGAACAGCCACGATTGTCGTTTGACGAATTCCTGAAGCTGACGCTGCGGGTGGCCAAAGTGGTGGCTGCCGAAGCGATTCCGAAGTCGAACAAGCTGTTGAAGGTGACGGTCGACGTGGGCACGGAGCGGCGGACGGTCGTGGCCGGGATCGCACGGTCCTACTCGCCCGAGGCCCTGGTCGGTCGGACGGTGGTTATCGTGGCCAACCTGCACAAGGCGAAGTTGATGGGCATCGAGTCAGACGGCATGATTCTCGCTGCGACAGACCCAGAGCAGAACCCAGTGTTACTGACACTGGACGACCCGGAGAAGGCGCCGCCAGGTTCCCGGGTGCGGTGAATCGCCTCGATAGCACTGGAGCACGAGCGCGACGTGATTGACTCGCATTGCCATCTGGCTGACGAGGTCTTTGAGACCACGCTCGATGAGGTGATTGCGCGCGCTCGGAGGGCGGGCGTGGATGGGGCGCTGTGCATGCTGGATGCGACCAACCCTGACGAGGCCTCCCGGTCGGTGCGGGTCGCCGCCTTGTGGCCAGCCGTTCGGTTCGCGGTCGGGGTGCACCCGCATCAGGCGGGGGTGTTCTCGGACCGCCTCGATGACGTGGAGGCCCACGTGCGCGCGGCGGTCTCAGCGCGACCCGGCACGTGCGCTATTGGCGAGATCGGGCTGGACTATCACTACGACTACGCGCCGCGCGACGTGCAGCGTGAGGTGTTCCGTCGGCAGATTCAGGTGGCCTCCGAACTGGGGCACCCCATCGTCATCCACACGCGTGAGGCTGACGACGATACGTTCGCGATGCTCGGTGACGTTGGCGCGCCGGCGGTGCCGGGTGTCTTTCACTGCTTTACAGGCGACGCCGCCACCGCCCAACGGGCAGTGGACCTCGGATTCCACGTGTCATTCTCCGGCATCGTGTCGTTCCGCACAGCCGAGGCCATACGAGAGGCGGCGGCGGCGGTGCCCCAGGATCGACTGCTCGTGGAGACCGATTCACCGTACTTGGCCCCGGTGCCGTACCGGGGGAAGCTGAATGAGCCGGCCTGGGTGGTGCGCGTTGCGGAGGTGGTGGCGGAGGTCAGAGGCCAGTCTCTGGTCGAGGTCCAAGCCCAGACCACTGCCACCTTTGACGCCTTGTTCAGGCCAGGTCGTACGAGCTAAAGGGTTGCAATAATTGACACTTGGCGCGCAAGTGTGCTGAAATCCTGGACGCGAGAAACCCACTTTGTCGAGAACTTTCGCCCCACCCGACCTCGCCCAAATCTTTGAACTTCTCCGTGACGATCTCGACGCGGTCGAGTTGCAATTCGCGAATCACATCGAATCGCGGGTTGAGCTGATTCCCGAGATCGGCCGGTATATCCTGTCCAGCGGCGGGAAGCGGGTCAGACCGGCCGTCTTGCTGCTGTGCGCTCGCCTGGGAGGGTATCGGGGCGACGCCGCCACGTTGTACGCCGCGGTCGTGGAATTCATCCACACGGCCACGCTGGTTCACGACGACATGATCGACGACGCGGGTGTGCGTCGTGGCCGGGAGGCCGTCCACTCGCGGTGGGGGAACGATATCACCGTCCTGCTCGGTGACTACCTCT
>SXOW01000065.1 GCA_005778315.1 Acidobacteriota bacterium | reverse complement strand
CGCCTGGTTCTGGCGCACGGGGCGAAGAGGGAGCGTGCCTTGGGTCGGTCGCGGCCGAGACGCCGAGGATGGCCCCATCGGCGGACGTGTGCGTCTCGGGCGGCGTGGCCTCGGCGGTTCCGGCATGCAGCACTAGTTTCGGTCGCAGCGGCCGACGGGATTAGGTGCAAAGAGGAGGGAGGTGGCGATGGCGGCGTGCGATTTGGTTGTCGTATGGATCACCTGTCCGGAGGATGACCACGTGGCGTTGGCGTCGAGCCTGGTGGACGAGCGGCTGGCGGCTTGCGTACATGTACTCCCGGCCGGCGATTCCATCTATCGATGGGGTGGGGCGGTCGAACGCGCGCGCGAGCGCCAGCTCATCGTCAAGACCACCACACAGCAGGTATCGCGGCTTCGAGACAGAGTGCAGGAGTTGCATCCGTATGAGACGCCGGAGTTTCTGTGTCTGCCCGTGTCCGGCGGCGACGACCGATACGTTGCCTGGGTCCACGCCATGGTCGGCGGGACCGAGACTGGGGACGACGCTCCACCGTCTGACGTCACTCCTGGCGACTGACGCAGGGCGCTCAAGTGAGTCGGACAGACATGATGGCATCCGTTGGCAACACGCCACCGACCGGGGCGAATCGCGTCAGTCGGGTGGCGTATGCGCTGCGGCGCCGTGCACGGGCGGCGGCGGCGTCAACCCTTGGACGGATCTGGCTGGCCACCCTGGCCCTGAAGGTCCTGGTGGCCACGCTTGGGCCGAATACGCCCGGCTGGATGCGCACGGTCGATTCCGCGGCCACGATTGTGGTCGTCATGGGGCTTGGGTATCTCCTGTTTCGACTGCTGGCGTCCCTGCAGCGTCGGCTCCTGTGGCGGGTTCGGCGAAAACTGGTCTTGTCATATCTGCTGATCGGGTTTGTTCCGCTCCTGTTGCTGGGGTCGTTCTTCGTCCTGTCTGGGACGCTGCTCCTGCTCACGGTCAGTTCATCGCTGGTCCAGACGGGTCTGGACGCCATGGTCGATGACGCCACGGGAGTCGCGGCCGCGGCGGCGGCCGACCTCGGGGCTCTTTCCGACCTGAGCGAGGCGGACGCCGTGCTAGCCCGTCGCCTGCAGGTGGAAGGGGCGCGCTATCCGGGTGCGTCAATCGCCTTGGTGGCGGGCGCGGGTGTCGGCCCCGCGGGAGCGACGAGCGCTGCGGTTGGCCCGTGGGGCCATGCGCCGGTGCCGCGCGTGTCGCCAGCCTGGGTCGAGGGACGCGCCGGCGGGATGCTGATGACCACCGCCGGGGGAGAGCAGACCATCGTGGCCCGCGCTGCCCAACGGGTGCGCGTGGACGCGACGGACGTGCTCGTCGTGGTCGACCTGCCGTTGTCGGAGGCCGTCGTCGCTCGGGTGCAAGCGGACAGTGGCACCGTCCTGATTGACATCGGCAGTGGATCGGCGGCGGGGGAGGTGGCCTCCCCCGCGTCCAGCCAGCTTGCCAAAGGAAGCGTGCAGCTGAGTCCTCCGGCCGGTCCGCTGGAGACCGCCGGTGGGTTGCCGTGGGTATCGTTTGTGGACCTGCTCGATTGGCCAAGCGGCGAGCATCGTCGGGGCGCTCTGTCATTTCAGGTGCGGCCATCGGTGCTGTATGGACTGCTGGTGCAGGGCGGCGAGTTCAACCTGGCCGGCGTCTTGGTGGTCAGCCTGGTCCTGATTGGTGTGATGTTCCTCACGATCGAGGTTGTCGCGCTGGTCATGGGATTCGCGTTGGCAAAGTCCATCACCGGAGCGGTCCACGAATTGTTCACAGGGACCGAGCGAGTGAGACGCGGAGATCTGTCCCATCGGATTCACGTCGAGACCCAGGACCAGCTGGGCGACCTGGCGTCGTCGTTCAACGCGATGACCGGCAGTATTGGCGCGCTGTTGCAGCAGGCTGAAGAGAAGCGCCGTCTCGAGGAGGAATTGCGGATCGCGCGCGACATCCAGATGTCGCTGCTGCCGGGTGGCCCCGTATCGATGCCGGGCCTGGAGCTCACGGCGGTGTGTCGTCCCGCCCGCGAGGTGGGCGGCGATTACTACGACTTCGTGCGTTTGAGCGACCGGCGATTGGGCGTTCTGATCGCTGACGTGTCTGGGAAGGGCACTTCAGCGGCACTCTATATGGCGGAACTGAAGGGGCTGATTCTTGCGCTCAGTCAGATCTACCAGAGCCCCAAGCGCCTGTTGATAGAAGTCAATCGTATCCTGGCCACGAGTCTTGACAGCCGAACGTTCATCACGATGACCTATGCGGTGGTGGACCTCGATGCGTGTACGCTCACCTACGCGCGTGCTGGGCACACGCCGCTCTTCTATCTGGCTGCGAGCGAAGGCGCAGACGCGCCTCGGACGCAGATCCTCGTCCCCGACGGACTCGTTGTGGGGTTGCATCTCGACGGCATCGAAGCGCGGTTCGCAGAATCGCTTGAAGAGTGCACGCTGCCTATCCACCCTGGCGACCTCTTCGTCCTATTCACCGACGGTATCACCGAGGCCATGAACGAGGAGTACGACCTGTTCGGCGAAGATCGGTTTAGCCGGTTACTCGAGGACCATGCGGCGCTGGGGTCGCAGGAGCTGCGGGCTCGGATTCTTAGCGACGTCGACGCGTTCGTGGGGGACGCGGATCAGCACGACGACATGACCTTTGTGTTACTCAGGGTAGATGACGTGCCAAAGGCGCACGAACCATTGTCAGGGAGCCATGATCGACACTGAGCCAGCCATCGTCTTTCATACGGCGTCGAGTATCGAGGCTGACGTGGTGCGTGGTCTGCTTGAGACGCACGGCATCCATGCGGTGGTTTCGTCAGGTGCGGCGCAATCGGTCTTTCCCGTCACGGTACGCGGGCTGGGTGAGGTGCGGTTGTTGGTGCACCGAGACCGTGCGGCGGAGGCGGCACGGCTGATCGACGAGTTCCGTGATGAGGTCGCCACGCGACTCACCCGCATCAGGGACGAGTTTCGCGCCGTGGAGGAGGCGCTTGGCTATCGGTTTTCGGACCCTGGCCTGCTTGAGCATGCCCTGACCCATCGATCGAAGGCACATGAAGATGTCAGCGGCGGCGTCCGCGACAACGAGTCGCTGGAATTTCTGGGTGACGCGGTGCTGGGGCTGGTGATCGCGGACCGGCTTTTTCGCGAATGCCCAGATTGGGACGAAGGGCAGAAGTCGAAAGCGAAGGCGATGATCGTGTCGACGGTCTCGCTTGCCAGGATGGGCGACGAGCTGGGGCTCGGGGACCACCTGCTGCTTGGCCGCGGCGAAGAAAAGACCGGTGGACGCCACAAGCAGTCGCTGATTGCCGATACGCTCGAGGCGGTGATCGCCGCCATCTATCTGGACGGGGGCATCGCCGCCGCGGAACGCTTTCTGGAACGGTGTTTTCGCCCACAGCTGGATGCTGTTCGTGCTGGCGGGCTGACCTCCGGGCTCGCGCAGGACCACAAGTCTGCCCTCCAGGAGTATCTCCAGTCACACGAGATGGGGCTGCCGGATTACCGGCTGATCGACGAAACGGGTCCGGCCCACCGGAAGGTGTTCGAGTCCGAGGTGTATGCCCAGGGTCGTGCGTGGGCGCGGGGGGAGGGTCGAACCAAGAAGGCGTCAGAGCAGCGCGCGGCGGAGCTCGCGCTCCGGCAGCTTGAAGGGGACTAGCACCCAGTGTTGCGCGTTCTGCGATCAGTCGATCTCGATCATGCTCCAGGACTGATCCCGCCGACCTGGGCCGCTGGCGGCCACCGGGGCAGTGGCGATCGGCCCGGTTTCCATGTAGGGAAAACGTGCCACGGCGTATTCTTGCGCCTCGCGAGCCAGGTCGTCTTCGCTGGGTGGCGTGACCTGGCCGTGGAGCCGCACCCACAGACGGAGCACGGGGTCGGCGAAGCTATATCGTTTCTGTCGCACGTCCAGCAGGTCGACATCTTCGAGCCACGACAGGTAGTCCTTGGTGGATCCGGGGGTCCGGCCGAGCCGAGCCGCTACCTCAGTCAGCGTCAATGGCTCTTCGCGCGACAGCACCTGCAGAATCGCCTTCAGTGCACCGTAGCCGCGCGCTCGATGCAGCCGCAACTCGAAGCAAAACCGGCACGCCATCGACAACGGAGCCTCAGGTGCCATGTTGGCGGCTAGGGCGCTGACCGGATCACCGGCTCCCACCGCCGCGGTGGCGTCCGCCAACAGTCGGACATAGCGTGGACGTCCGCCCGTCAGCGCGTGAATGATCCGGCTGAGTTCGAGCCGTTCGCCCTCCGAGGCGCCCAGGTCGATACTCGCAATCACCGCGCTGACTTCGGTGGGACTCAATGGGGGCAGGTGGATGAAGTCGAAGCGGTCCGGCGCATCACGAAACAGACGTCGCGCGCGGGCGGCGAACCGGGTGGTCAAGACGAAACGATTCGGACTGTCACACAGGGCGATCAAGAACTCGCGCAGTGCGCCCCGCAGTCCCGGGAAACTCTGAAACGTGCGGATCTCGAGGACTTCATCGAGCAGGAACGTGACACTGCGGCCGGCTGGTGTGCGGGCCTGAGCGAGAAAGGCGCACAGACGGTCGAAGGCCGCCCGGGCCGCCCGCGGATCCTCGAAGCCGGGCCGCGCCGGCAACGCAGGGCACCGGCTGTTCGTGGTGACCGCCGCCAGGAACCCTTCGGGTGTGGTGGCGACGCGTTCGACGTCAATACTCTCCGTGTCGGCGCCAAGCCGGACTCCGAGCCGATTCAACAGCGAGGTGCGCCCGCTCCCGCAGCCACCCACGACCACGGGGATGCGTGGCGGCGCGGCTTCGAGCGCGGTCAGCACTCGTCGTTCGATAGTAGGTCGCTCGGCCGGCACGCGATGTCTTCTTAGCAATGCTGACGCGGCAGCGGGGTGGTGAATTTCTTGATGGCCCCTCGGAATGGTAGACGGTAAAGAAGAGTGCACAGATTGTCAAACGTGCGTCGAAGCGCCGTGCGTCATCGGTACGTGACTTCAGGCCAGGGCCTTGTCGCAGGCTCGTACTCAGCGGTGAATACCGCCGGCTGAGTCGTGCGGGCAGCACGGCCTTCTGGTAGGATCGACCGCTTGGGCGCGATCACGACGGTCGCGCCGTCAGGAATCGGGGATACGAGTG
>SXOW01000064.1 GCA_005778315.1 Acidobacteriota bacterium | reverse complement strand
GCCGCCGGGTCCGCCTCGGTGCGCTGGTCCGCGTCGGGTTGGACGTTCTGACGACGCGGGGACAGCGCCAGACCAAACACGCGGGCGGCGTCCCGTAGCAACTGGCGGTCCCAGGCGTCGATAACCCCGTGAGGCCCGAGATCGATTTCCAGGCATAGTTCGGGACCGCCGGGTATAGGCACCGGACAGCGAAGCAACTGCTTGTCCACGCGTACGCTTTCGGGTGGCCGTGACGTCATTCGCGCACTGTGGACGCGTACCAGGCGACGCACCGCGACGAGACACGCTTCTTCGAGTCCCGCCTGCCCGGCGACCGTGGCAGAGCGTGATAGCAGCGCCGCGAGGAATTCGGAGAACCCGCGGCGACGCTCGCAGCACCGCCGCCCAACGTCCGCCCCGGGGGGAACGGCCGAACCAGAGGATCGCGGTGCCAGCGCGCGAGCTGCAAGCGACGAAGACGAGTGGGTGGTCATGGATGGTGGACTCCGGAAAACAAGACAGAGGACCGACGGACGTCTGCCTCTCCTTCAAACGCAGTGCCAGCTCCAGTCACCCAATGAATACGGGAATGCAAGCGCGCCAACGGCGATTGGCGAGAGGCTATCGCTGGGATTCGGGTAGTTAGTGCCCAGGCCAGACGGCGCTGAAATCGCCGAGGAAATTCGGCATCCTGGTTAGACTGCACGCGTCGCGTAGACTGGCCACATGACCGCTGTGTCGGACCAGCAAGACCTGGCTCAACCGACGCGGAGAGGAGCCGGGACAACCTGGCTCTCACGGGTGACCTAACTCCCCGTGCCGGATAGGTCGACGCGTCGGTCGAACACGACCGCACCTCGGTACCGAACCCCACCCTCCGGCACGACGGACGCCACCCACGACCGGGTCACCCGACCGGACGCCTGCCATCCGCCGGAGGCTCCCGTCAGGTGAACACCGGTGTGGGCTCCCGGGCGCAGGGCTATCGAGGTCTCGACGACAGCGCCCTCTTCTGACAGATTGATCAAGGTCGCGGCAAGTCGCGGCCACAGACGTACCGCCCGGACCCAGTCCAACGCCTGTCCACTGTGACGTGGCGTCCGCCTGCGCTCCCGTGGCCCATCCACCGTCAACGCGCCATCCATGCCCCCGCCTCTGGTCGAAACTCCAGAATCTGCGTGCGGCCGGTCGCACCGAGCACGCGAACCGCATACTGTCGACCCTCTCCACTTCTCACGAAGATGGTTCCTCCACGTGCCGTCCCGATCGGCGTGAAGGTCAGCGTGTCCGAGGTCCCGAGCCGGACCGCATCGGCGCCCAGCTCCATGACGCCGCCATCTGTAACGCCAGAGACGCCGGGCGCGAGACCAATCGTCACGCCTGGAAAGCGGTCGCGAAGACGCTCCACCGGCGTGATCGCGGGGTCGAGTCCGCGCCGAACGTCCTGACTCCGCAATCCATTCCCGTTGCCATCTACATAGATGGCGTAGTCGTAGTCATCACCGTCCCGCTCGAACCGCAGACCGGCCGACACCGACCGCAGCGCGGCCTGCGCTCGCGTCAACCGCGCAAGACCAGCGATGTGGCGGGCGGCCGATGTGCCTCTCGCGGCGTCCAGTCCGCGGAGCATGGAGGGCGTCGCCAGCGCCGCGATGGTCGCCAGCAGCCCTATCACCAGCATAGATTCCGCCAGCGAAAAGCCACTGGCGCCACCGTGCCGTCGGCGGCGGGCGCCCCGGAGGTGACCCTCCGGGGCGCGTCGAATGACGCCGCTACTGACCCACACCAGCGGCGTTCCCAACCGTGACCAGTGGGCGCAACTCGAGGAAACTACGCTCGCCGATCCCGCGGACGTTCATCAGGTCTTCGACCTTCTTGAAGCCGCCGTTGTCGCGACGGTATTCGATGATGCGTTCCGCGGTTCGCGGCCCGACCCCGGGTAGCGTCTGAAGTTGTTCGGCCGTGGCGGTGTTCACGTCGATCAGGCTTTGGGTCGTCGCCTGCCCCGGCGCGGGCGCCTGTTCGGCCATCACGGCACCGCCCCCGAGTACCGTGACCAGTGCGACGGCCAACATCATTCGTTGCATCGTTTGCCTCCTGAGAGAAAGAGAAGTGTCCAAGGCCATTGACCCACACGTCGAATGGCCCCCACGAGGCCCCGCCGGCCGCCGTGTCGGCAGGTCGGGCACGAGCATAGCCGGCGGTCAGCAGGGCCGCAGCAGAGGGAAGCAAGAGGCCGGCCAGGGCATGGCCTGCGGAGGTCCTTGATTACAACACATTGGCAGGCAATAAGTTACGAACTACCGGCGCGGCCAGGCCTCCGGCCGTCTGTCAGCTGAAGACATGGGTATGACCACTGCGGTTGCCGACCAGACTGGGATGACACGGAATTGTCCGGGGCAACCGCGGATCAGCAGTGGAAACGGAGGTTGACACCGGTCCAGCTACATCGGCGGGCACAGCACGGACGACGCCTGCGCACGCACTAGTCCGGCCTGAGAGGATTCACGCGGGGGTCGGTTCGCTGTCGGCGCCGGAGCCAGACAGCCAACGCCGCGGTAGGGCCAAGTATCAGCACTTCCCATACGACGGCCTCGACGAGATCCACGCGGCAACCAACGCTGGACACGTGGCGACAAACGGCTGGAAACAGACTGTAAGGTGACAGATAGTACGCGTCGGCGAACGGCCAGAGTGCCATGAGGCCCAATGGGGCGGCGTCGTCCGCGCCGAGCCAATCGAGCAGCAGGTGGGTGCTGTAGGCCGCCGTGGCCGCCAGCCACAGTAGGGGTCGACGCCGCGCCAAGATGGCCGTGACGCAGCCGACGCCAGCGACGGCCCCCAGGGTGTGGGTCAGTCCGCGGTGACCACCAACCAGGAAGTCCACGTCAGGCAACACGCCGCAGAGCGCCCAGACCGACAAGATCAACCACGGGTGGCTCCCCAACCACCGGTGATTGCCTCGCCCAGCCACCGCTGCGCCGGCGGCGATCCCGCCAAGTGCATGACCAATGGGTGTTGGCATAAGGAGACGATGGTTCAGCGTTCGGCTGGCACGTCACGAGACCGAGCCGCTCGCGTATCATTACCACATTGCACGCGGGCCCGACGGCACGACGACGCCGAAGCGCGTGATGGACAGCGTACACCGCACGTCAGGCCGTCCTTGAGACCCCCTAGATCCGTATCCAGGTCTTCCGACAATCCACCAAGAAAGCGAGCCTTATGCTGCCCCATGTCGCGCTCCTCGGTATCACGCCTAGAGGCGTCACGCTCCGCGCGCTGACGTGGCTCGTGGCACTCGCGTGCGCCAGCGCGACCCACGCGCAATCACCGTCGACGCTCGACATCTACTGGATCGACGTCGAGGGAGGCGCGGCGACGCTGGTGGTCACGCCCGATCGGGAGTCCGTGCTGATGGACGCCGGCTGGCCGCGACCAGACCTGCGGGACACCGAGCGCATCCAGGCCGCCATGCGGGATGCCGGCATCACGACCATCGACTACCTACTGATTTCTCACTTCCACCTCGACCACGTCGGCGGCGTGCCCCAGCTGGCGGAACGGGTCCCGATCGGCCAGATTGTGGACCATGGGGATAGCGTCGAACGGGACGGCGAGGCGGGGCTGGACCTCTGGCGCCGCTACGAAACGGTGGCCGATGGCCGACGCCGTTCGGTCGTGCCAGGAGACAAGCTCCCGTTGAGCCGGATCGAGTTCTCGTTTGTCGCGGCTCATCGAGCGCTCGCCGAGGCTCCGGAGCGTCGGGCACCGAACCGGCGCTGCGATGGCCTGGTCGCTCCGGAGGCAGACGAGTCCGAGAACGGGCACAGCCTGGGCTACCTGCTCTCACTGGGCGCGTTCCAGTTTCTCAATCTAGGCGACCTGACGCCGGACCGTGAGCATGCCCTGGCGTGTCCTGAGAATCGCGTGGGTGTGGTCGACCTCTGGCAAGTCCCGCACCATGGCGGATACGGAGCCATTCGTCCCGAGCTGGCTGGCGCGCTGGAGCCGACCGTCGCGGTCATCAACAATGGCCCGCGCAAGGGAGCCACGACGGGATCGCTGGTCTCTATACAAGACACCGCCGAAGTCGGT
>SXOW01000007.1 GCA_005778315.1 Acidobacteriota bacterium | reverse complement strand
GTCTCACGGAAGGTGGCCGTCAGAACGAGGAACATCAGCACCAGAAACAGCACGTCAATCAGCGGTGTGAGGTTGATCGCGGGCGCGTCGCGAGGGGTCCGTCGGAATCGCATCGCCCTACTCGTCGCGGCGGCTGAGTCGCTCGACCGAATCGGTAGCCAGGGTTTCCAGTTCCCCGACAAGCGACTCGACCCGAGCCGAGAAATACCGCTGGAACACGAGCGCCAGGACGCCGACGATGAGACCGGCAATCGTGGTGTGTAGCGCGGTGCCAATACCGCCGGCCAGTTCATGCGGCGACGACAGCCCGGCGCTGGCAGCCAGCCGATTGAAGACGACCGTGATTCCGACAACGGTCCCGAACAGACCAAACAGCGGTCCTAGCGTGGCAATCAAGCCGAGTGCGCCGAGACCATACTCGAGTTCACGCGCCACCTCGGCGCCCGCCTGCGCGGCACGGGCATCGAGCCGCGCTGACGAACGTCCGGCCAGCGGCAGCAGGGAGCCAACGATCCGGCTCGCGCGAGACCCGTCCGACCGGACGAGCGCGTGCGCCTCACCCAGATCATCGGCGTCGAGCGCCTCGTAGAGCCGCGCTAGACTCGCGGGCGACGGCAGGAAGGGACGACGGAGTTGCTGCCACTTCCAAAGTGTCATCCCGAACCCCACCACCGAACAGAGTACGATCGGGAGGAAACTCAACACTCGGACCCATGCCTCGATGTCACCTGCCGCCAGTTGACTCATACAGTGATCCCCTCGCCCGGCTGTCATGCTGAGCGGTCGGCGCTTGGTGCCGCCTGCTGGTCATACTGAGCACGACTCGTACCAGCCGTCTGGTGGCGAGGAGCGCGCCGCAAGGCCGGATCTTGAGACGGTCTGGCTGGCGCTGTGAGGGATTTGTCGCAGCGGTACCGCGGAAGTTTGCGCATTCAGTGCCCCTGAAACACCGATCACACCTCCAATCGACCTCCCGCACCGATAGGACCGCGTCTGCCGGATCGCTTCGCGGGTCCGCGACTTGCAGTCGGATTTCCTGGAGTGACGATGAAGACGATTCTTGTGACCGGCGCCGGCGGTCAGATTGGCACCGACCTCACGGCGGCGTTGCGGACATTGCATGGAGACGCCGCGGTCCTGGCCACGAACCGCCGGCCGCCGTCAGCGGGCTCCCCAGCAGCGCCCGGCGCCTTCGAGGTGCTCGACGTGACCGATAGCGGGGCCGTCGATCGGCTCGTTCGACGCAGTCAGCCTGATGCGATCTACCACCTGGCCGCCCGGCTGTCCGCGGTGGGCGAGACCGATCCCCAGCGTGCGTGGGTCGTCAACATGGGCGGGCTGTACAACATACTGGAGGCGGCGCGGCTGCATAAGGTCAGGCAGGTGTTCTGGCCCAGTTCTATAGCCGTCTTCGGTCCTGACACCCCACGTGAACAGACTCCTCAGGACACCGTCATGCGCCCGACGACGATGTACGGGGTGTCGAAAGTGGCCGGGGAACTTCTCTGCGACTACTACGTCAGCCGCTACGGGCTGGATGTGCGTGGGGTGCGGTACCCGGGGGTCATCAGCAGCGAAGCGCCGCCCGGGGGGGGCACCACGGACTACGGCGTAGCGATGTTCCACGCCGCGCTGAGCACCGGGCACTACACCTGTTTTGTACGGGAGGACACCGTGCTGCCGATGATCTACATGCCAGATTGCATCAAGGCCGCTCTGGACCTCATGGCGGCAGAGTTCCCCAGGCTCCGGCACCACAACGGTTTCAATCTGGCCGCCATGCGGTTCTCCGCCGGCGAACTGGCCGAGGCCATCAGACGACACGTGCCGCAGTTCACCTGCACCTTCGAGCCGGACGAACGCCAGGCGATCGCCGACTCGTGGCCCAGCAGCCTGGATGACGCCGCGGCCCGGCGCGAGTGGGGGTGGCGACCGGACTACGACCTGCCCCGGATGACGGCGGACATGCTTGGGCGGCTGCGAGCCCGGCGAGCCGCCGAACACCAGCCCCGGAGCCTGCAATGACGCACCTGTCGACTCGCCTGCGTGCGACGCTCACCGAGTTGGGGGCGTCCGGCACATACAAGACGCTGCGGCATCTGACGCGGCCGACCGGGCCAGTGACGACCATCGAGGGCCTGGGCGAGGTCCTGGTCTTCTGTTCCAACAACTACCTGGGCCTCGCCAATCACCCCGCCGTCGTGCAAGCCGGGATCGAGGGGCTGCAACGCTACGGCGCGGGTACGGCCAGTGTCCGGTTCATCTGCGGCACGTTCGAGTGCCATCGTGAGTTGGAGCACCGGCTCGCCTCCTTCCTCGGCACGGAATCCGCCCTGACGTATGTCAGCGGCTGGAACGCCAACGAGGGACTCTTGCCGAGCCTGACGCAGGAGGGCGACGCCATCGTATCGGACGCGTTGAACCACGCCAGCATCATCGACGCCGCGCGGCTGTCTCGACCGGCGACGCGACGCGTGTTTCCTCATAGCGACGTCGCGGCGCTGGACGCGATACTGGCGGACCTCCACACGGCGCCCGTCACGCTCGTGGTCACGGACGGCGTCTTCAGTATGGAAGGTGACCTCGCCCCACTCCCGGAGCTGGTGGCGGTGTGCCGCCGACACGACGCGACGTTGATCGTGGACGATGCACACGGGGTCGGGGTCCTGGGAGCGTCGGGGCGTGGCACGGCCGAGCACTTCGGACTCCCCGCCCGTGGACCGGACGGAGTCGACATCCTCACGGGCACGCTTGGCAAGGCACTGGGAGGCGCGGCAGGAGGCTACGTCGCGGGGCCGGCAGCGGTGATCGACGTCCTCGTGCAGCGCAGCCGGCCTCAACTGTTTTCGAACGCGCTGCCGCCGACAGTCGCCTGTAGCGCGGCCAAGGCGTTGGAAATCCTCGAACAGGAGCCGGAGCGGATCGCTCGGCTCCACGCCAACGCCGACCAGCTGCGTCGCGGACTCCGGAGCGTGGGCTACGACGTGCTCGACTCACCGAGTGCCATTGTCCCCATCATGGTTGGCGATTCGGCCACGGCAATCAGGCTGTCCGAGCAACTGCTGAGCCGCGGCATCTTCGTCGTCGGATTCGGCTTTCCAGTGGTACCGGAGGGCGCCGCACGTCTCAGGGTGCAGATG
>SXOW01000063.1 GCA_005778315.1 Acidobacteriota bacterium | reverse complement strand
CCAGATGGTCGTCCGTGTATGAATCCCACGGCCGGTCGACCTCGAGCGGCCCAGACGACTCGCCAAGATTCGAGTTCCGCAGGTCGGCCGCGATGCAGCGGTACTCACCCCCGAACTCGTCGAATGGGTTGAAGGGATGGGTGGCCAGACCGGCCATGTTCGAGTTCAAGCCTCCGCCAGGGATGATGAGCAACGGGACGCCGGAACCAGCCTGCTCATAGCGAATGCGCACGTCGCCCCGCTCGTAGAAGGTCCCGACCGCCGCACCCTGACTTGCCTGCGCGAACACACGGGGAGCGGCCGCCATGACCGTGGCGGCGGCGCCGGTCTTGAGTATCTTGCGTCTCATGGGATCCATCATTCGATTGCCTGCCTTTCAGCCGTCACAAGACTACCTCGACCAGACGGTGTCTGCCGAACCGTCCAACGCCGGCGCTGCGGCACGGAGGGTGCCGGCCACTCATCGCAGCAGTGCCATGCACACGACATCGTCCTCACGTCCGTCGAGCAATCGGGCCCTTCGCTTGACACCTTCGGTGACGAACCCCGCCCGTTCGAAGAGGCGCAGCGCGCGCGTGTTCGAGGCATACACCTCCAGCTCGATGCGCGTGACACCAACGGCAGACGCCGCCTCGATGGTGTGCGTCAGCAGCGCTGGGCCGATACCTCGGTTCCGGTACTCCGCCAACAATCCGATGCCAAGGATCCCGACGTGCCGAAAGCCCTGGAACCCACTCCGCCTGACGTCACACCAGCCGACCACCGTGTCGTGGTCGAGCACCACAAACAGGACACCACCGTCGTCCGCGATCGCCTGAGCGACCTGCCGGGTCTGCTCCAGGGGGAACCCCTCGACGGAGGCCAGATAGCGTCGCTCCCGTGCAACCGCCGCCACCGCCGCGCAGAGCCCCTGGACATACTTGGCTGAGGCTCGCTCAATCTGCCAGGCGTCAGTCATGGCTCATGGTCGTATGTCGGGCTCCGCCGCGGCGAGCACTCGCCGCAGAACTGCTCGCGTCTCATCCTGCTGTCGCTCTCGACTCGTCGTCGGTGTCCCATCGAAGCGCTGGTCGCCGTAATGACCGAACCTCCGGCAATATCGCGCTAATTCATCGATCCCCGCTGCAATCCGTTGTGGGGCTCCGTTCTTCGCCGGAGGCCCGCTCAGTCACTCCTACGTCAGCTCCGCCGCACGCTTCGCACCACGCTCGCGCAGCCATCGAACCATGTCCGCGACGTTGGCGTCCTGCGCGACATCGCACGGCGTCTTGCCGCCATGCCCGAGCCAATTCATGTCAGCGCCACGCTCGAGCAGGTACTCCGCCGAAGACTCCTGGCCGCCTCGACACGCGTGCCAGAAGGCGTTCGTGATGGCTTCCGCCGTTGGAGCTGGTTCGACCGACCAGCACTCCCGAACGCGGTCTGCGAGTCCGAGGGCAGCGGCCTGCCAGATTGTCGTCGTCGCCCCACGCTCAAGAAGCCTGCGTGCGGCCCGCCACTGAGCAAACACCACCGCATCAGACATGGGGGTACCGCCCGTGAAGACCGCACCAGGCGCCTCGATGTCGGCGCCGCAATCCAGGAGCGCATCAAGTACCGCCACGTCATCACTGCTCGCGGCCCAGTGCAACGCCGTTTCGTTGGACGGGTCGGCACCTGCTGGCTGTGGCACGTGAGCGTTGATGTCTGCCCCAGCTGCAACCAACATGCTCACCGTGCGTGGGCCGTTCGGAAAGTGGCCAGGCCAGTCTGCCGCAATGTGCAGTAGGGTTCGAGACACGCCCCTGCTGTCACGTACTCTCGCCGCTGCCAGGTTCGGATTCTCGCAGAGGAGTCGCTGCAACGCGTCAACATCCCCGCGCTGAATCGCGGACGCTGCCCCCATCGCTCGGCCGTCATGTTCGGGGATGGTCAGCATCAGCTTCCAGCACGCCGCGAAGCTCCATTAGGCTCGGCTCGTCAGCGTCAACTTTTTGTTAACGGCTCGCTGGCTCGACGTGGAGCCTAGCAGTCCTTAGGTTGCGCCGGGTATCTGTGCAATGGTGGCGCGTGTGTAGCGCGTTGAACCTCACGAGGTCTTCGACCGACACCATACCGAAAGCGGTGCTGACGAGGTGTTGGCCACTGGCGGCCCGTCTACGACATTCCTGGTCGAACCTGGCGTACGCCCCTTCCAGCCGGACGCGTGCCTCAGCCGGCGTGGCCGGTCCGCTAGCAGGGTTCATCGCCTTGTGGGCCTTGAACCCCTTCGGAAATACGCCCTTCTTCAAGATCCGGTGGCGATAAGGTCGTGGACGGCGGCCCGATTGGCCGCAAGCACATCATTCACATCGGCCATGGGACCTCCAGTGCGTCAATCGGTAGTCCACCTGAGTGTGAGCAACAGGGAACACCTTCCCTGTCTCAGGGCTTGGTCGCGCGGAAATTGATGCCGACGGTGCCAAACGCACTTGCGCTCGACGCCTGCGGGGCACCGTCGAAGACCTCGGCCTTCCACGTGATTTCAAACTCGGCGAAGCCGGCGGCGACGACCGTCGCCTCAAGCTCTGCTTCCAGCAGAGCACCGGCAATTCAGCCGGTCCAAAGGTCTATCTTCTTCTTCGCCCCCTCCGGCACTTCCCGGTTGACCAGGATGTCGCCGATCTGAAGCCGCCCACCTGAGCGCAGGACCCGGAACATTTCGCGGACGGTCTTCTGCTTGTCGGGAGTCAGGTTGAGCACACCGTTGGAGATCACCACGTCGGCCCAACCGTCGGACACCGGGAGCTCTTCCATGTACGCTTCGCGAAACTCCACGTTGACGATACCGGACTCGGCGGCAGCAGCGCGCGCTCTTTCAAGCATCGCCGGAGTCATGTCAATACCAACAACTTGTCCGGTTGGGCCAACCATGCGCGCAGCGATGAGCGAATCGATGCCCCCGCCCGCACCAATATCGACAACTCGTTCACCAGCGGCCAGTTCGCCCATTGCGAAGGGATTGCCGGTACCGGCGAACGATTCGATGGCCAGTTCCGAAACGCCCTCGAACCACTCGTCCTGATAGCCGACGATCTTGGTTAGCCGCCGACCAGTGTGGAAGTGGAACCCTTTGCCTGGATGCTCGGCCACTTCCTTGTATTCGCCCTTGATGGCGTTACGTAGGGTCTCTGTATCGACATCCACGGGCTGAGCCACGCGCGAGGTGTTTGCCGTCATCGAACCACTCCTTGCACCGGTGTCTCCCGCAATCGCAACCAAGAGCGCATGGCAGTCTTCGTCCAGCTGACGCTCAGCTTCAGCCGCGCCACGTGAGGATGTTATCGCGGCGTCGGCTGCAAGCTGATGTTCGCCCATTCTCTCGTTTTCATGCGGCGAGGACCGGGCGGAGATCGGCCTCGTTGGCCAGCGCGTGCCCAAGTTCCTGGAGCACTGTGTTCAGCGCTGTCACCGACACCTTCCCGGGCGCCGTGATTTCGATCCCGATTGCCTGCCCGTCGGCCGTGAAATCGATGATGAGACCAGGTTCGACCCGGCGAGTCTTGGCACTCTTCTGACCCGTCTGCCGCGGCAGATAGTAGTACGCGGCAATCGGCCGACCGTGCCGAAATGTCACTTCCAGATAAGGTTCCTTCATGGTTGCCCCAGATCCACACGATACGCGGACATCACGACCAGGAGTTCTCGCGATTCATCCGGCTCGACGATGACCTCTCAGGACTCGCCGGCATGTCGACCTTCGACGACGAATCGGCCTTCAAGGATATCCGCACGGTGACCGCTGGCGCGTTCAAGCATCCGACGCAGGTCCACCTCGTTCAGCTGGCGGTCCTCCATACGCTTCAGGAGATGGGCACTCAACTCCAGCTCCCTCTCCGCCGACACCTTGTGTTCCGTGTCTGCCATTCTGCGCCGCTCGCGATACGCCGTCAAGCAATTGCGAAATATGGAGTTACCAGTGCTTGCGGTGTTTCCGCCCCGGAAATCAGGGCGGCTTTGACACGGTGGGGCCCGGTTTATCGGGACGGCGTGGGTTCTGGGAACTTGGTGTATCTGGTGCCGTGTGTCGGGACTGAAGGCCCATGCTACGAAGGCCCGACAAGGAAACGAGGGCGGAAGGAAAACGGCGCGGCCCCGAGGGACCGCGCCGGTGGTTGGGCTCGCCGCGAGGGGCGGCGGTAGCGGGGGATCGGTGGAGGTTGGTACCGACTAGCCCTGCCGTCGTCGTCTTTCGCGGCGCTCGCCTCGCTCGCCTGCGCGGGCCCGGCGTTGTTCCATCCGTTCTTTCATTTCCGACTCGATTTCGAGTGCTTTGGTTTGCTGGTCTGTGGTGAGCAGTTGCCAGAGTTGCGAGCGGACGAACGCGCGGTGGACGGCGGCGTCACCCTCGGCGCTGGCCAGCTCCGACGCGACGGCGCGGATGGCACCCTCGTTCAGGACTTCGGCGGTGATGGCGTCCCGGAGCGCTGAGCGCACTTCAAGGAGTCGCTCACCGGCCACTCGAGTCGCCTCGCTGTTCAGCTCCATGACGCCTCGGACCTGCTCGCGCTGGGTGTCCGACAGGTCAAGACGGCCGAGCGGCAGCATCAGGCCTCCCGGTCCACCTGGTCCACCTGGTCCACCTGGTCCACCTGGTCCACCTGGTCCGCCGCGCCCCATCCGACCGCGTCGCCCACCTCCGTCGGGTGGCTGGCTCCAGGCCACATCAGCGGCGGCAAAGAGGCCGAGCGTCAGCAAGACACCGGTCGGCACCAGCCACTTCAACGTCGGTCGTTTCCTATTTCCCATGGTTGTCATCTCGGCTCCTTGCTGTTCGCGGGTCTCGGCCCGCACGCATCGAACTGGTGGTCACCCATCCCTGTGTCTGTCACCGAGCGGCATGCCGTCCCCGCGGGTCCCGGTGTTCAGCGACGTCGGCGCGGTGCCTCGTCCGTCGCTGTTGTTGTAGACCGCACCGGTGTCCCGTTTATTCCTTGAGACCCGATCAGGAATAACTCATTCCTGATCGGGCCCTTATCTGCGTTGGACACCATGTGGCCGGGAAAGAACAAGGGCCGCGCTGGGGGTGCCAACGCGGCCCTAGGCTGGCCTGGAGTGGAGACTGACGCGGCGCTAGCGCTGGGAGTCGTTCATTTCGAGGTAGTCGTCGCAAAACAGCTCGACGAGCTCGACGATCACCTGTTCGACCTGGTGCAGGTTGGCTTCGCCGACGGCGCCGAGACTGGCCATGTCCCAGGTGTCGACGCGCGCGCGCAGCTGGTTGCCCTCACTGGTGGCCATCTGCTGCAACGACACCCGGGCGTAGTACGCGTAGAGGCCGGTCGAGCCTTTGTGCGTGGCAACGTTGATATACAGGTCTGCGCCCTGGCTGGAGCCACCCAGCGGAATCCTCCGTTCCTCCAACGTTCGTTCGGCGGCGTCGAGCAGCGCACGCCGAGTCAATCCGGCGTCCTCGGCGTCGTCCGCCAAGTCCTCCACGACCACGTTGATCTCGCGGAGCTCTGCGAGATTCTCACGTTCGAGGTCCTGCTGCCCGGCACTCGGGTGTGCGACCAGCGCCAGGGCCAGGGTGAATCCGACGGTGGCGCTGATGCCGGGTCGGAGGCTCATTGCCCCTGGTTCGTCTCCGCTGCGGCCGCCCGCTCCTCCGCGCGATGACCGGAGAGGATGCCGTCCATGCCGAGGTTGCCCTCATGACAGGCGTACTCGAAGATGGCATCCTCGCTGCGCTTCAATTGAATGAGCACGGTCCACGGTTTGACCCAGGTCGCCGGGTCGCTGATGGTGACCTCGTAGTGGAGGGAATCAGGACCGACGCGGGTATACCGCTCGACGAGGTGCAGGCCGTCCGACGAGCCCTGGAAACTGCTCTTGGGCGAGAAGTTCGCCGACTCGACGACGAGCGTGTCGCCCTCCCAGCGGCCCCGCGAATCGCCATTCCAGAAGCGCACGGCGGCCGGCGCGTGGCCGCTGCCGTCAAGCGGGATCAGCGCCACATCGTGCGCCATCTCTTTGAGGACGGCCGCATGGCTCGGTGTCTGACAGATCTGGATATAGCTGTTGTAGCCTGCGCCCAAGCGCGGCACGCCGAAATTTGCGCATCGCTCGCCCAACGGTCGGTCCTCGGGACCGTCAGCCGGATGCGTGAGCAGATAGGCTTCCCGCTCGTCCATCTTGCGCTGCGCAGCGTCGGTCACCGCCGGCACCTGGCCGTCGGGCGGCTCGATGACCAGCGAGGTCTGATGGGTGAAATCGCGGTCGGCCATCCAGAACTGGTTGTAGTTACCCGTG
>SXOW01000062.1 GCA_005778315.1 Acidobacteriota bacterium | reverse complement strand
GCCGCCGATGCCCGGCGACAGCGTGGACCAGACCGCGACTCCGAGGGCGGCCAGCGCGATTCGCAGGCGACGCGCCGACAGCCAGCCGAGACGGCCCATCAACAGCGCGAGCATGACGCTGACGTTCAGGTAGTTGCACATCATGTTCGCGTTGAGGAACAACCCCTCGATGCGGGGGTAGTCGCCGGGGGGCAGCGTGCCATACGACGAGAGCGTGACATTGACGCCGGGGTCCCGGACGCCGAGATAGAAGAGGAGGATGCCGACCGCGGCAGCGACGGCGGTTGCCCCGCTGCCGACCAGCCAGGCCACCAGCACCGCCCGGAGCTGGGCCCAGGACCGCACGACGTCCATCGTCAGCGCCGCCAGCGCGACCAGCCGCCCGACGCCGGCGACCTTGAGGAGGCTCGCGCCGATCTCAGCGGAGGACAGCACCGAGAGCGCGAGGGCGCAGAGGTAGCCGCCCATCGCGAAGTGCAGGCCGCTCGGCGGCACCGAGCGGCGACCGCGCGCGCGGCTGGTGATCCAGACGGCGAAGACCGCCAGGAAGACCAGATCGGCCGGACTCACGTAGTAGCCGCGCAGGCGCAGGCTGCCGACCTCGATCGGCAGCAGCGCGACAAGCAGCAGGAACAGGCGCTCGAGCGCGGCGGCAGGCAAGAGAGACACTCAGGAGGCCACCACGCGCTCGACCACAGCGCGCAGGCCCGGGGCCAGCGGCAACGAACGCGCGGCCGCCTGCCCGTCCGGAGACTCTACCGCCGGCTCCCGCCTCAGCGCGCGGTCGATCGCGTCGTCGTCGAACGCGGTCTTCATTCACCCTCTGCCTGTTGACGCTCCATCATACGCGACAGCCGCTCGCGCAGCAGCCCGCGCGCGGTGCAGGCCGGCCTTGGGCGTGCCGGTGGGCACCCGCAGCAGCCCCGCTGCGCGGGTCACGTCCATCTGCGAGAAGTAATATGAGGACCATCGCGTCCCGGTGGCGTCGGGGCAGCGTGCCGACCGACGGCCGGACGAGCCGGTCGCGGTCGCGGCCGGGACCCGGAAGCGGTAGGCAAGCGGCAAATGTCATGATCGTCAGGTCTATATGGCTCTGGTTGGCCATTGAGTCGGTCCTGTTCTCGTGGCGACTCTTGACGGTGCGGTGGACTCCGAGGCAGCAATCATGGCGAGAACAACGACGCGGTTGGCCAGGGAGAATCATGGGCTGGTTGTAGTGGTCCCGGCATTCAATGAGGAGGCCACTCTCGGGCAGACGCTCCAGAGGATCCGGAGGTGCGCGTTGCCTGGGGAGGTCGTCGTGGTGGATGACGGATCCTCGGATCGTACGAGCGACGTGGCGGCGTCAGCGGGAGTGAGAGTGTTGAGGCATCCCTTCAATCTGGGCTACGGAGCCGCCCTGCAGACCGGCTACAAGGTCGCTCTTGAGGCCAGAGCCTGTGCAATCGTGCAGATCGATGCCGATGGCCAGCACGACCCCCGTGACATCGGCCGCCTGGTGGCTGGGATTCTGGATCAGTCGGCCGATATCGTCATCGGGTCCCGGTTCCTGAAGGGCCATGGCTATCAGATGAATCGGGTTCATCGTCTGGCGCGACGACTTTTCTGCGCAGTGGCTCGCTGGAACGGCTTGCATCTGACCGATCCAACCTCGGGATTCCAGGCGCTGAGCCCGGGAGTCGCCAGATCCTTCTGTAGTGACTTTCCGACCGACTATCCGGATCTCGATGTTCTACTGGCTGCACATCGACGAGGATTCAGGATCCAGGAGGTCGCGGTACAGATGGCCGCGTCCCCGCGGCCCTCCACACTTCACGGGGGGTTCAGCTCCCTCTACTATATGCTCAGGACGCTCTTGTCTCTGGGTACGTTACCTGGACGACGCCGCACCACCACGCCCCCAGTTGCGAGCACGGAAGAGGAGCCGGAACCTTGAACGAACGGGTCGATCTGGTCCAGTTGCGCGAGTCCCTTCTGGATGTCGCCGCAGCCTCCGGCACGAGTCAGGCCCTGGGTATTGTCGTTAGCCTGCTGCTGGCGGCGGCGGTGGTCTGGCTGGTGTACCGTCGGAAGCTCCTCGAGGAGCACACCCCAATCTGGTTGGTGGTTTCGGCGGCTCTCCTACTGGTGAGTCTTCGAAGAGATGTCCTGGATACTCTCGCCAGAGCCAGCGGGGCATGGTCGTACAGCTCGATTCTCTTCTTTCTCGGCGAGCTGTTTCTGGTGGCGATTTGCCTGAACTTTGCGGTCCGACTGTCGTCCATGGCAGTCCAGATCCGGACCTTGGCGCAGGAGGCGACGCTGCTGAGGGCCCGACTGGGTGAATCCGAACGGCAGCTAGCCCTGCGCAGAGCGCAATCGTCGGACCCGGGCGTCGGATTCCAGGACTGATCTGAGGCGACGGCCCTCGCCTACATCGCCATCGGATCGTTGCTGCCAGTGAGCCCCCGTGGCGTGGCTGCCGAAACCGTACCAGCGGTTCGGTGATGATCTGCCAGCCCCTCGGTGTCACCTCGACCGCACGCCAGGCGATGGGAGATGGAAATTCTTGAAGAAAATCTACAAGGTCTGGTGCCCGAGTTCTTTCGTGAACGGAATCGGATCGGCTTTGGTGTTGAAGATCCTGGCGGAGGCCGTCTCGCAGCGCTTGTATCTGCTTCTGAGAGGCTACCCTGCCGCGAGTCTGGCCTCGACGCACCTCAGCGCGGGCGAAATGCGGTGAGCGAGGCCGCTCTTCATCCGCGCGCCCGGAATCGCCCAGGTCCTCGTGGACAGGTCGATCTCGTTCCAGGTGGCAAGCAACGTCTCGGTTGTCGGCACGTCGAAGGGATGTGTGGTCACTGGCCGTGCATTCGAGGTCCCGTTGCTGCGCTATGCCACAATGCCGTTCACCACGTTGCCGGCGACGTCGGTGAGGCGGAAATCACGCCCCTGGTACTTGTACGTCAGGCGCGTGTGGTCGATGCCCAGGAGGTGAAGCACCGTGGCGTGTCGATCGTGAACGCTGACGGGGTCGGCCACCGTGTTGTAGTTGAAGTCGTCGGTTTCGCCATACGAGATACCCGGCTTGATGCCGCCGCCCGCCATCCACACCGTGTAGCAGCGCACGTGGTGATCGCGCCCATAGTTGGTGGCGGTGGAAGGCACTTCGCCGGGGCGAGAGGCCTGTCCATAGACGGTGCGTCCAAACTCGCCGCCCCACATGACCAGCGTGTCCTCGAGCATCCCCCGCTGTTTCAGGTCCTGCACCAACGCGGCCGATCCCTGGTCGACGTCGCGGGCGCAATCCGTGATCAGTCTGGGCAAGTTGTTGTGGTGATCCCAGCTCCGATGGGTCAGCTGAATGAACCGCACGCCTCGTTCAGCCAGTCGCCGAGCCAGCAGGCAATTGCGCGTGAAGGTTCCAGGCGTGCGAGACTCCTCCCCGTAGAGCTCGAAGGTGCTGTCTGGCTCCTGATCTGGTGACAGGTCCATCAGCTCTGGCACGGAGGTTTGCATCCTCGCCGCCAGCTCGTACTGCTCGATTCGATTCGCAATCTCCGGGTCGCCGAACTCGTCGAACGAGGCCTGATTCAACGCCGCCAGACCGTCCAGGAACCGCCGGCGATCGCGTGGTTCGAAGCCCGCGGGATTCGACAGGTACAGGACGGGGTCCTTGCTGGCCCCGAACTTGACGCCGCCGTATCTGGGAGGCAGGAAGCCGGATCCCCACATGCGGTCATGCGCCACCAGCGCTGGCGCACTGCCCTGCGACACGAACGAGATGAAGCCCGGGAGGTTCTCATTCTCGCTGCCGAGCGCATAGTTCACCCACGCACCCAGTGTGGGTCGGCCGGCCAGCTGAAACCCGGTGAGCAGCAGCGAAATGGCGGGGTCGTGGTTGATCTGCTCGTTGAACATCGTCCTGACGAAGCAGATGTCGTCGACGACCTTCGCCGTATGGGGCATCAGCTCACTCACCCACTGCGCTGAGTGTCCATGCTGCGTGAACTTGAACACCGAGGGGACGATGGGCAGCGTCGCCTGGTTCGCGGTAAAGCCGGTCAGCCGCTGCCCCCCGCGCACCGAATCCGGCAGGTTCGTACCCGCCAGATCCTGCAGCCTCGGCTTGTAATCCCACAGATCCAGATTCGAAGGCGCCCCCAGCATGTACAGGTAGATCACCCGTTTCGCTCTGGGCGCAAAGTGCGGCAGGCCTTCCAGGCCCCCGATCGCGGTGGCTTCGGCCCCCGCGGCCGCGAGGTCGTCGCCGAGGAGCGAGCACAGCGCCGCCAGACCGATGCCGCCGGCGCCGACCCTCATGAACGAGCGCCGGTTGATCACCCGGGCATGTTCGATTCGCGGATCCATGATTGACGCTCCTGACAGGTGAACGCGACGTCTTCCGCGGCTACTCTTTCGTGACGACCTGGTCGATATTGAGGATCAAACTCGCCAGAACGGCGTGGGCCGCCACCTCGGACGCATCGAGGCTCTCGTTGCGCGGGTGCTCGCCCTGACTCAGGACCTGCAGCGCGGCGTCTTCGTCCGTGCGATACCGTTCGCGGAACGCGCGCAGCTGATCCAAGAGCACGTCCAGCTGGGTCCCGTTGGGCTCGCGGGCGGTGGCCAGCCGGAACGCGTAGGTGAGGCGGTCCTGGTCCGTGTTGCCGCCCTCGGTCAGCATCCGCTCGGCAAACATGCGTGCGGCCTCGAGATAGGTAACGTCATTCATCAGGGCCAGTGCCTGGAGCGGCGTGTTGGTCCGGTGGTGAACGACCGCCGGGTTGTCTCGCTCGGCGACATCGAACATCGCGAGCGACGGGGGAGCCACCGCGCGTTTCCAGTACGTATACAGACTCCGGCGGTAGAGGTCCTCTCCGTGGCCCTGGTCATAGTTGTCGATCGTCGCCGCATCCCACAATCCCTCCGGCTGATACGGCTTCACCGAGGGCCCGCCGATCGTGGGCGACAGCAGCCCGGCAATCGCCAAGGCCTGATCGCGCACCATTTCGCCCGGCAGACGGAAGCGGGGACCACGCGCCAGCAGGCGATTGTCGGGGTCCCGCTCCAGCGATTCCGGCGTGACGCGAGATGACTGCCGGTAGGTGGCGCTGGTCACGATCAGCTTGTGCATCCCCTTCACGTCCCAGTTGATCCGCGGGTACTCCGTGGCCAGCCAATCCAGCAGCTCCGGATGTGACGGCATTTCGCCTTGCAAGCCGAAGTTGTCTGCGCTCTTGACCAGGCCGCTGCCGAAGTACATTTCCCAATACCGATTCACGACGACGCGCGCCGTCAGCGGATTGGACGGGTCCATCAGCCACTGGGCGAGCCCCAACCGGTTCCCGGGCGCGGCGGCCGGCATCGGCGGCAGCCACCCGGGGGTTCCCGGGTCCACCTTCTCGCCAGGGGTCTCCCAATTCCCGCGAAGCAAGATATGCGCCTGGCGCGGCGGCGAGAGTTCCTGCATCACCATTACCGTCGGCAAGGTGTCTTCGAACGCGGCTTTCTCTTCCCGAGCCTCCGTCACCGCCGCCAAGGACCTGTCCAGGGTCACGCTGGTGGTCTCCCGCCGGCTGCGCCGCTGCGGGTTTTCTCGACCCGTCCTTCGTACTTGGTCAACGAGCCCGACCGCCTGGTTCTCGAGGAAGTAGGCATCGATCTTGTCGGCCTGCGGCGTGGTCCGCTCCGACGGGTCAATCGCGGCGATCTCGACGATGGTTTTCGGCTCGGCGAGCGCGGCAATCTGCGCTGGTGAGAGCGGAACATCGTAGAGACGCACATCGCTGATCGATCCGCGGAATCGATCGGGCCCGCCGCCTGCGCCAATACGCAGCGGATCCTCGGGAAGCTCGAGCGACGGATACCCAATCGCGTTGAACTGAAGGTTCAACTGAACCGGCTGTCCATCAACATAGACACGGACGCCCCAGCCCTGGTACGACCCGTCGTAGGTCGCCGCCACGTGATGGCGGCCGCGCAACACCACCGGCGCTTGGGTCTCGACGTGAATCGCCTCATCCATCCAATAACCGGTCACGAGGTTGAGCTGCAGCTTGCCGTCCTTGAGCATGAACTGGTAGCCGGAGAGCTTCGCGTTCATCGACGTCCGCGTCAGAATCGGACCGCTGGGGGCGTCTGGCTCGATCCACGCCGCCATGGTGAACGCGTTCGTGGGACCGAGACGAGCGGCGGTTCCGCCCTCGACGAAGCGCGTCCCGTCGAATCGGCTTTCAGCCTCGGATGCGAGCGGCAGGTACGCCACCAGATTGGCGCTCATCGCCCCCGCGACGGGTTCTCCATCCCCGAGCGATTGTTCCCACTCCCGCTGAGCCTTCTCGATTTCTGGACGGAACTCGGCTACCTGCGCTTCGGCGGCCTTGACCTTGTCCTCGAGCGCCTTCAATCTGATTTGCTGCTCGGGAGTGGGTGCGGCAATGATCGGTGGCGCGTTGCCGCCCTTGAGCCCCACGCCAGATTCGGCGCTGTTGTTGAAGAACGAATAGAACTGGTACACGTCTTTCTGGGTAATGGGATCGAATTTGTGGTCGTGACAGCGCGCGCATCCCAACGTCAGCCCGAGCCAGACCGTGCCCATCGTCGTCGTTCGATCGAGAACGTTCTCTACCCAATACTCGTCCGGATTCGAGCCCGTCTCCGCCATCATGCGATGAAGGCGGTTGAACCCGGTAGCGGTGATCTGGTCCTGCGTCGCGTCGGGCAGCAAGTCTCCGGCTAGCTGCTCCGTGGTGAACTGGTCGAACGGCAGGTTCCGGTTGTAGGCGTCGATCACCCAGTCGCGCCAGCGATGCATGTCTCGCGCGTAATCCGCTTGGTAGCCGAGGGTGTCCGCGTAGCGCGCCACGGCCATCCAGGTCGCCGCCATCCGCTCGCCGTACTGGGGCGAGGCCAGCAAGCGATCCACCACCGTCCCATACGCGTCTGGGGCCGGGTCGGCCAGAAACGCGTCCACCTCGGCGGGCGTCGGGGGAAGACCCGTCAGATCCAGCGTCACACGTCGGATGAGCGTGGCGCGGTCGGCTTCGGGCGAGGACTCGAGGCCTTCATTCTCCAACCGATCCAGGACGAAGTAGTCGATCCCGTTCCTCGGCCACGATACGTCCTCGACCGTCGGAAGCTCCCGGCGCACCGGCGCGGCGAACGACCACCACGGCTCGTAGCTCGCGCCCTGCTGGATCCACTTCGTGAGGATCGTGACGTCGCGTTCGCTCAGCGGCTCGCCCTGAAACGGCATGCGGCGCCGCGGGTCGGTCGAGATGATGCGCTGAATGAGCGGACTGTGGTCGGGGTCGCCCGGCGCGATCACCTTGACTTTCGCGGCCGCTTCATCGTCGAGGCGCAGATTCGCGCGTCGCCCGGTCGCGCTCGGACCGTGGCACTTGAAACACTTGTCTGACAGGATCGGTCGAACGTCACGATTGAACCGGACCGTCTCGGGCAAGGGAGGGTCTGGCGCTTCTTGTGCCTGCAGTTCGATCCAGGTCAAACACACCAGCGCTAGGCCGCTGGCCGCCCCGATTTGCCACACACCATGACGTGAGGAGAGAAATCGACGCATAGCCTTCGCCCGCCTCCTCTAGGAGTCTTGATTCCTGAAAACGTGCACCTCGTGAGTCACGTTTTCGAGCAAGACGACGAGCCCCCCGCGTGATCGACATAGTACTGCCGACGTCGAAAGGCCAGGCGTGCCCGCAGATCGTGATGCGGGCGCATACCGGCCCTCTGCGCGACGAACGACCGACTGGGTCGTGACGGGCTGGCCGAGCGGCTCAGATCGCGCCCTGAGCGCGCGACGTGGCGTGCGGAACGCCCCGACGCCGCTCGTCCTGTGCCTTGAAGCGGTCGCGCCGATGTCCCAATGCTACATCAGTGTCCGTTTTCGGGGGTGCCCATTTTTCACGTCGATTCACGACGCGAGTCCAGCATCCGGTGCCCGGACGACACCGACAGCGACGCCGCCCCGGGAGGGGCGGGGTCTGCCCCAGGCGTCAGCCGTGCCCCGGTCGAGCCGGCCACACGGGGTCGAGCCGGCGACCAGGGGTTACGCCGGTAACGGCCCGCCGGTGTAGAACCACCGGCGGACCTCCGCGTCCGGACAGATCTGGCGACCCAGTTCCTGCAGGCGGGCTGAGATGTCGGCCGTCATGCCATCCTCTCGCGCGGCGGTTCGACGACCTCACGGTAGAAGGCAGGGAAGTCCGGCCGCGTGAGTCCGCCCCGCGGAACCTGCCACAGGTCGAACAGCTCGTCGGTGTGCTGCTCGATTAACGGCTTCATCGAGACCAGCGCCTCTCCCGGATTCCGGCAGACCACGACATACCGCACGGGCGTAGATATCTTCGAAATCGGGGTCACCCCCCCGCAAGAGCTGGTAGACGATGTTCATCATCCAGGTGGTGCCGCTCTTGATCGGCACGGAGATGACGACGTCCCGGTTACGCCACACAACCTGCTGCTGGATGTCCTGGTTGATCCACGGTGGAAGGCCACCTGGCTGGTGCGGTGCGTTCATCATCCGTCCTTCTGGTGCGTACACTCCCGGACCGGTGTGCGTCGTCACCATCCCGCCGTCGGGGTGTTGAAGATGTGATAGGCACGCCAGCGCCCATGAGAACGCTGGCGTGTCTGACCGTGCCGCGCCGGGTGGCGCGTGCGGGTGACCTCAGGCTAAGCGAGCGCCGTCGAGAACAGGGCCAGAAGCCGGCTCCACGCCCGCTCCGCCTGGGGCTCGTTGTAGACCGTCGCGTCCGGCGGGCACCAGCCATGCATCGCGCCCGCATACACCTCGATCTCGGCCGGCAATCCCGCCTTCGCGAACGCGTCGCGCAGCACGTCCTTCGCGTCCGGCTGGCTCTCGTCGTCGTTGGCCGCGATCGCGAACAGATAGTGCGCCTTCATCCTGGGCACGAGCAGATGCGGACTATCGGGTTGGTCCGTGACCAGCCCGCCACCGTGGAACGACGCGGCGGCGCCGATACGGTCCGGGAGCGCGGCCGCGGTCCGCATCGTGAACGGGCCACCCATACAGTAGCCCATGGTCCCCATCTTCCGGCGGCGGTCCACCGCTGACTGGGTATCGAGGAAATTCACGAATGCCGTCGCATCGCGGGTCTGCGTGTCGGCGTTCAAGGCCCCCATCAGCGGCATGATGGTCTCACGCACCTCCGCGAAATTCGTGCTGTTGACAACCGGCGCCCGGCGCGACCGGTAGTACGGGTTGACCACCAGCACCGAGTAGCCCGATTCGGCGAGCCGCTTCGCCATCTGCCGCTTGGCAGGCCGCAGTCCAAAAGCGTCTGGCCAGATCAGGACGCCGGGATGGGCCCCGGTCGAGGGATGCACGAAGTAGCTGTCGGCGACTCCATCGGGGGTGGTGATGTCGATATCGTGTTCCGACACGGCTTGAGCGTTCGCCGCCCTCGGCAGGAGCATCGCCAACCCCGCTCCCGCCGACACGGCGCCGAACTGCCGCCGGGTCATTTTCGTGGCCTGCAGGTACTGGATGTTGTCGGCATCGGTCCGGTCATCGCACATCGGTGTCTCCTTGCTGATGGAACCTCTCTCGGGCGGTCACACCGACCCCGGCCACGATTCTACGTGATTCCGGGCGGATCGCGCGTGGCAGTGGACCATCAGGGGTCGCTGGCCGCAAATCCAACCGCCAAGGGCGCGGCACTCGGACCCCGAACAGTGCCGTGAGCAGACGTGCCACCTCCGGGGCCGTGTCCAGCGCCGCGGCGTCGCCGGTCGGCTCCAGCCCGTTGAACACGTCCTTGCGCGCCATGTCGATGACCAACTCGTTGACCATGCGTTGCGTATTCCGCCGTCCGGCGCCGCGTCATCCGGCAACGGCGATGCGTTTCGTCGTTCCCCGGGTCGGGGCCGGGTCAGGGTAAGATGCCGCAGCCCCACGGCAGGGCACCAGACTCGCGCGCGAGTCCGCATCGAACGGAAGGAACACCAATGGCGGAAGACGAGTCCCAGGCTGCACCGACGCCGACTCCCCAACCCGAGCTGGCCCCGTACCTGCTCGAGTCCGCTCGCTCGAGCCGCTCCAAGTGCCGCACCTGCCGGCGGAAGATCGACAAGGACACGTTGCGACTCGGCATCCTCCTCGAAGGCCCGTATGGCACCGGCTATCTGTGGCACCACCTGACCTGCGCTGCACGACGTCGCCTTGAGGATGTGGAAGCCGCCTACGAGCAGCAGGCGTGTGCCCAGGACCTGAAAGTGCCACCCCTGTCCGATCTGCAAGCGCTCAAAGAAAAGGCGGAAAAGGCCCGCGCGGAACGCAAGGAGCTTCCGTATGTCGAACGCGCGCCCAGCGGCCGGTCGAAGTGCAAGAACT
>SXOW01000061.1 GCA_005778315.1 Acidobacteriota bacterium | reverse complement strand
GTGACCTCGACCGTCTTCCGTGGCCCGCCTGGGACCTCGTTGATATCGACCGGTATCGTGCCGCTTGGCGGGAGCGCCACGGCTACCACGCGATGAATGTCGTGACGACCCGAGGATGCCCGTTTCATTGCAACTGGTGCGCGAAACCGATCTGGGGTCAGACCTACCACGTCCGTCGTCCGGAAGATGTCGCCGACGAAGTTGCCATGCTCCGTTCGACGTTTCGGCCGGACCGCCTCTGGTTCGCGGACGACATTCTTGGGCTCGAACCGGGTTGGATGGCCCGATACGCTGACGCTCTGGGTCAGCGCGGCATCCGGGCGCCGTTCAAGTGCCAGACTCGCGCCGATCTCCTGTTGCGGGACGGCGAAGTCGCTTCGTTTGCCCGTGCCGGGGCGCACACGGTCTGGATCGGCGCCGAGTCTGGTTCGCAACGCGTGCTCGACGCCATGGAAAAGGGCACCAGGGTTGAGCAGATCAGAGACGCCGCCCACCGGTTGCATGCCGCTGGCCTGCGGGTCGGGTTCTTTCTCCAGTTCGGCTACCCCGGTGAACGCCGAGCCGACATCGATGCCACGCGCCGGATGGTCCGAGACTGCCGACCCGACGAAATCGGCATCTCGGTGTCCTATCCGTTACCGGGCACGCCGTTTCACGAGCGGGTCCGGGCGGAGCTTGGCACCAAGCAGAACTGGGTCGATTCGGACGATCTCGACATGATGTTCGTGGGCACGTACTCGACGGCGTTCTATCGGCAGCTCTATCGGGTCGTGCACAAGGAGTTTCGCGCCCGGACCGCCGGTCGGCTGGTGTTCGCTGGGTCGGACGGTCCGCCGCTCACGGGCCGGGCCCGGCTCGCGGCGGCGGCGCTGTATCACGTGGCGACGTGGCCGTTCGTCCGGATGAGCCTCGGGCCGCTGTCACGCGTGCCGGCTCGAGTCGCCGCATCCCCGCAGGCCGCGCTGTCGCCCCGTCAGGCCGCCACTCCGACACCGCAGGACCCGACATGAGTCGTCGACTACAGGTTGTGCTGTACAACCCGGCGTCGGTCTTCTACACGATGCCGCTCGGCCCGCTCGCGGTGGCGTCCGCGCTCGACCGGACGGTGTATGACGTCCGCATCATCGACGGCCGGCTCGAGACGGATCCTGTGGCGGCCGTGTTGGAGTGTCTCGACGGCGCCGTGGCGCTGGGTATCAGCGTGCTGACCGGCGACCCGATTAGGGACGCACTGCGCGTGAGCCGCGCCGCCAAGGCCCACGCTCCCGGTCTACCCATCGTGTGGGGCGGTTGGCATCCGTCGCTCTTTCCCGTGGAGACGCTGGCGGACCCCTCCATCGACATTGCGGTCCTCGGCCAGGGCGAGCCGACATTTGCGGCCCTCCTGGAGCGACTGGCGGACCGCCCCGAGGCCGGCCGACGGCCCGTTCTTGAGCTGGACGACGTCGCCGGGTTGGCGTTTCGGCGCGACGGCGAGGTCGTCCGCACACCGGCCCGCCCGATGGTGCCGATGAACGATCTCCCACCGGTCGACTACACCCTCTTGCCGGTCGAGGACTACTTTGCGATGAAACGCCAGCGGCAATTCGACTACATCGCGTCGATCGGGTGCCACTTCCGGTGTGCGTTCTGCGCCGACCCCTTTGTGTATGCCCGGCGCTGGACCGGTCTCGAGCCCTCTCGCATCGGCGAGGAAGTCGAGGCGCTGTGGCGGCGCTACGCGTTTACCGAGTTGGCGTTTCAGGACGAGACGTTCTTCACCTACCGCGACCGTGCGGAGGCGATGGCGGACAGCTTTCTGCGCCGGGGCCTCTCGTTCGAGTGGACTGCCACGCTCCGGGCGGATCAGGCCGTCCGACTGGGCGAGGCCGGACTTGCGCTCTGCGTCCGGTCTGGACTGCGGCGGGTGCTCGTGGGGGTCGAGTCAGGGTCGCAGGAGATGCTGGATTGGATGCTCAAGGACGTGACGGTCGAGCAGGTGCTCGAGACCGCCGCGATGTGCAAGCGGCTGCATCTCGGCGCCATCTTTCCGTTCATTGTCGGGTTTCCGGGCGAGTCCGGGGAGAGCGTCCGCGCGACGGTTGACCTGATTAAACGGTTGCGGGCGATGAGCCCGGATTTCGAGACGCCGTTGTTCTATTTCAAACCCTATCCGGGGTCGCGCATTACGGACGACCTTGTCAAGCAGGGGTATACGTTGCCGACCACGCTGGACGACTGGGCGGCGTTCGACTTCATCGGCTCTTCCGGGCCCTGGGTGAGCGACGACAAGTACCAGTGGTTCGAACGGTTCAAGTTCTACAACCGGTTTGCGGGCGGGGCGGCGACGTGGCGTCGTTGGCCGCTGCAACGCCTGGCGCGGTGGCGCTGTCGCCGAGATTTCTACGGGTATCCGCTCGAGCAGGCCATCGTCGAGCGACTCCGTCCCAGCCCGCCGCTGTCGTGATGGGTCGAGGCCAATCCATGGATCTCCTGCTGACGCACGGCTATAGCCTCGATGAGGATCCGACCGAGGTGTATCCCTACGCCCCGTTGGGACTCCTGTATCTGTCGTCGTTTCTGAAGGGTGAGGGTGCGTCGGTGTCGGTCTACGACACGACGTTCGGGAGCCTGGCCGGATTCGACCGCGAGATGGCGTTGCACCGGCCGCCGGTGGTCGGTATTTCCGGCAATCTCAGGACCCGCGCGAATGTCCTGGCCATGATTCAGATTGCGAAGCGCTACCGCGCCACCGTCGTGCTTGGCGGGCCAGAGCCGTTCGGCTACGCCGACGAATACCTGGCGCGCGGCGCCGACGTCGTCGTGGCTGGCGAGGGCGAGTCTACGCTGGCGGAGTTGCTCCGTGTATTGGCAGATGGTCCGGGCGGCGGCGACACGTTCGCGGGCGTTCGGGGCGTCGCGTTTCTGGACAGCAACGGCACGGTGGTACGAACGGACCCGAGACCTGCCCTGGCGTCCCTGGACGAGTTGCCCTTTCCTGACCGTGAAGCGGTGCCGATCGAGCGGTACTTCGAGACCTGGCGGCGCCATCGTGGTCGCAGCGCGCTGTCCCTCATCACCGCCCGAGGCTGCGCCTACCAGTGCACCTGGTGCAGTCACAGCGTGTTCGGTTTCACGCATCGACGTCGGTCTCCCCAGAACGTGGCCGACGAGGTGGAGATGCTCGTCGACCGGTATCAACCGGATCTGCTGTGGTACGCCGACGACGTTTTTACCGTGCACGCTCGGTGGATCCGGGAGTACGCGGCCGAACTCCAGCAGCGCGGCGTGCGGGTGCCGTTCGAAGCGATCTCCCGCGAAGACCGTCTCGACGACGAGATCATCGGGACCCTGGCCGAGATGGGGTGTTTCCGCATCTGGGTAGGCGCGGAGAGTGGGTCACAGCGTGTGCTGGACCTGATGAAACGTCGGACCGACGCGGCTCGCATGCGGGAGGTGTTTGCCTCGCTTCAACGCCACGGTATCGAGTCGGGCACATTCATCATGGTCGGCTACGACGGCGAAACCGTCCAAGATCTGGAGGCCACGGTCGGCTACCTCAAGGACGCGGCGCCGGACACGTTCCTGACGACGGTGGCGTATCCAATCAAGGGGACGGAGTACTACAACCAGGTTGCGGACCGGCTCGAACCCCAGGCCGAATGGGCCACCGGGTCGGACCGCGACCTGCGTGTGGCTGGCAGTGGTTCGCCGAGCTACTACCGGCACGCGATTCGCTGGATGGTCAACGAAGTGGCACTGGCTCGCGGATGCGGCGATGGTTTCCGGGGAGCGGTTCGCTGGGTGAAGACGCTCCTCGGCGCCCGTCTCGGTAGGCTGGGCATGCGATGGGCAAAGGGTCCGGTGTGACGCATCCGTTCGATACCTTGGCCGATCGCTACGATGCGGAGTTCACCCACCGTCCGCTGGGACGTCTCTTGCGTGAGCGGGTGCGTGGGCGGCTGGCCGCGGCGTTCACCTCCGGGCATCACGTGCTCGAACTGGGGTGCGGCACCGGCGAAGACGCCATCTGGTTGGCCGAACGCGCGGTACGGGTGACGGCTGTCGACGCGTCCGCGGCCATGTTGCGGGTCGCCGAGGGGAAAGTGCGGCGGAGCGGCACCGCGGATCGGATCACACTCTGCCAGGTCGATCTGGCGACAGGCACACTGCCTTCGGCCGGCGACCCCACGGAATTGTTCGATGGCGCGTTTTCCAACTTCGGCGTCCTCAATTGCGTGTCGGAGCTGAGCCCCCTCGCGTCGGCCGTGGCTACCCGGCTCCGCGTGGGCGCCCGACTGCTGGTGGTGGTGATGGGTCCCTACTGTCCGTGGGAGGTAATTGGCTTCGGGGTGCGCGGCCGCTTTCGTGACGCATTCCGGCGGACGGTCCGCCGCCCGAGCGCGCGGTTTGGAGATACGGCCTCGATGCCGGTCTGGTACTACGCGCCGAGTGCGGTCCGGGCTGCGATGGCCCCGTGGTTCCGTCATGTGGACACAGCCGGAGTGGGTGTGCTGTTGCCACCGACAGACTTCAGTGGTGTCGTCGAGCGATGGCCTCGCGTCTTTCGGTCGGTGGCTGCCCTCGACCGCTCCGCCTCCGCCACGGCGGCCGGAGCGTGGTTCAACGACCATCATCTGAGCGTGTTCGAACGGTGCTGACCCAGACACGCGCGGTAGCTGACCCCGACGGACTGAGGCCGTCTGCGTGTCCTCGTTGCCGCGCGGCCCTGGTTCCAGAAACCGCAGACGCGCTCGCGTGTGTCGCCGAGCGGGCGGTGTTCCGCCGTCACGCGGGCATCTGGCGGTTTCTCGATGGTGAGACCGATCATGCCGCGTTCACGGCGCAGTATCGAACCGTTCGCCGGGCTGAAGCGTGGGGGAGCGGTTCGGCCGATTACTACCAGCGCCTGCCGTTCACAGACCTCAGCGGACGGCACCCCGACATCTGGCGGATCCGAGCCGTGACCTACCGGCATTTTCTCCGCTGGGTGCTCGCGCCCAGAGAACGCGAACGGCACGGTGGACTGCGGATTCTGGACCTCGGGGCCGGCAACGGATGGTTGTCGGCCCGGCTGACCGGGCGCGGGCATCAGGTCGCCGCCGTCGATCTGGACGACGATCCGCGCGACGGCTTGGGGGCCGTGGTCCACTACGGGGACCAGGCGCCAGCGGAAAGCGTGCAGGCTTCGTTCGACCATCTTCCGTGGCCGCGCGCGGTCTTCGATCTGGCGATCTTCAACGGCAGCCTGCACTACAGTCCGGACTATGCTCAGACGCTTCAGGAGGCGCTCCGCGTGCTGAAGCGCGCTGGCGAGGTGGTTGTGCTCGATACCCCGTTCTACGCTCGTGAGGCGAGCGGCCGGGCGATGGTCGGTGAACGGAACCGCCGTCACGGGCAGCAGTACGGGGTCGTGGCCGAGACCACAAGAAACGAGGCGTTTCTGACCGATGCCCGATTGCAGGAACTTGGGAGCCTGCTCGACCTGACCTGGCGGGTCCGGCGTCCCTATTACGGGTTGCGATGGGCGTTGCGTCCGCTGCAGAACCGCCTGCTGGGGCGGCGCGAGCCGGCCCGTTTCCGGGTTGTGGCGGGCGCGCTGGACGCGACGACGTCGCAGCGGGGTGCCCGTGGATGATCGGGTGGCTGAGACGGATGGCCGCGACGCGGAGGCCTCTGAGCCAGGTGTCATCGGACACGGGGTACCAGATGTGGGCACCAACCTATGGCGACCCGCCAAACACCTTTCAGCAGCTGGAGCACGAAGCCCTCACGACGCTCCTGCCGCCCGTGCACGGGTGCACGGTACTCGACCTTGGCTGTGGGACCGGGCGTACGACGACGACGCTGCTGGATCGCGGCGCAACGCTCGTCGTAGGTATTGACCGGTCGCGGCCGATGTTACGGCGCGCCGTCGACGGGGGCCCGCGGCCCGCACATTGGCTGCAGGCCGATGCGGCCGCCGTGCCGCTGGCGGATGGCGTCGTCGATCTCGTGGTGTGCGGCCTGATGCTCGGTCATGTGGAGGATCTTCGGCGGCCGATCGATGAAATGGCGCGAGTGCTCCGTCCGGGTGGCGCCCTGGTGGTGTCGGACTTTCACCCGGCCGCCACCATCCGCGGGTGGCGACGGACGGTGATGGACCCCGTCAGCGGTCGCGAACACGAATTCGAACAGCATGCGCATCTATTGAGTGACTACGCCGACGCGTTCGCACGGCACGGTATCGCGATGGAAGCGCTCAGGGAGCCGAGCCACGAGGGACAAGCGGTGGCGTTCGTGCTGCGAGCCAGAAAACCGATGGACCGACCGGTGTGAATGTTCTGCTGCGCCACGTCAGGTGGTGGTCGGGGGCGCGTGAGGACGCGGGCGACATTCGGATTCGACGGGGTGTCGTCGCTGAAATGGGTCGGGGGTTGGCGGTCGGCCGGCGCGAGCGCGTGTTGGAGCTTGCCGGTCATCTCGTCTTGCCCGGGCTCATCAACTGCCATGACCACCTCGCACTCGACCTCTTGCCACTCTTGGGCACGCCGCCCTACCGGAACATGTACGAGTGGGCAGACGATATCTACCATCCCGAGACGCCTCCGATCAGCCACATCCTGCGCGTGGGTCTGCGCGACCGGCTACGATGGGGTGCGGTGCGGAATCTCATTGCCGGCGCGACTACCGTCATGCACCACGATCCCTACTCTCGGCGGTGGTTTACCGCACGGTTTCCGGTTCGGGTGCCCGCGCGCTACGGCTGGTCGCACTCGCTCGGGTTTGGCGAAGATCTCGCCGCTGACTTCCAGCGCTCCTCGGGCCCGTACGTGGTACACGCTGCCGAAGGTCTCGATGCGCGGTCGGCCGCGGAGGTCGACCAGCTCGACGAGTTGGGCGTGGTCGGCCGGCGTACCGTTCTCGTGCACGGGGTCGGCGTGACCACATCGCAGCAACGGATGATGGTCGAAGCCGGTTGTGGGTTGGTGTGGTGCCCAGCGTCCAACCTGCGTCTGTACGGTCGAACCGCGCCGATCGCCGACCTCAAGGGACGCATCCGGATTGGGCTTGGTACGGATTCCACCCTCAGCGGATCGCCCCATCTGCTGGACGAGTTGCGGGCGGCTGCCGACACGGGTCTCGCGACGCCGGACGAGCTGCTGCGCATGGTCACCACGGACGCGGCCGACCTGCTCCAGCTCGATGCCGGTGCCGGCCGCCTCGCGCCCCATGCCGCCGCCGACCTGTGCGTGATGCCAGACACGGGGCGGTCGCCGGCCGAGACGCTGTTGCACACCACGCCGGCCGACCTCGCGCTGGTCATGGTGGCCGGGACGCCGCGTCTCGCCGCGCCAGAATGGGCTACGGCACTCGACGAGGGCGGACCACATGCCCGTATCGACGGTCGGACCAAGTGGTTGTCGGTGGACGTCGCGGCGCTGCGGGCACGCATTCACAAGGCCACGGACGGGGTGGGCGTCAGGGACAACCCGATCTGGCATACGGTTCAGGCCGATGGGTCTGCCGGTGGGTCTGCATGATGCTCCAGGTGGCAGAGATCGCTCGGCGGCAAGCCACGTTGTGGACCGACCGGATCCACACGCTGCCCATCGTGGTCCTGACGCCCCACAGCGGCTGCAATTGCCGCTGCGTCATGTGCGACATCTGGATGGCCAACGACCGCCGGGAAGAGCTGTCGCGCGATGACCTCGAACGGCATGCGCGTGACTTCCAGGCCCTCGGCGTGCGGAGGGTGGTGCTCACCGGCGGCGAGCCGCTGATGCACGCGAACTTGTGGGGGCTGTGCGAGGTGCTGCGCGCCATCGGGATCAGGCTGACGTTACTCTCAACGGGGTTGTTGCTGCGATCGCATGCGGTGGCGGTCGTGCGCTGGTGCGACGAGGTCATCGTGTCGCTCGACGGAGGGCCGGCGTTACACGACCGCATCCGTCGGTGTCGCGACGCGTTCGCGCAACTTGTCGATGGGGTGGCCGCGTTGCGGGAGGTCGAGCCGCGGTTTCGGGTCACGGGACGGTGTGTCGTGCAGCGGGCGAACTTCGACGCGTTGTCGGACATCGTGGATGCGGCGCGGTCCGTCGCGCTCGATCAGATCTCGTTTCTGGCCGTCGACGTGACGAGCGAGGCGTTCAATCGCCCGGCGGGGTGGTCCGACGCGCGGGCTGATGACGTGGCACTCGGTCCGACGGAGGCGCGCGCGCTGGTCGACGAGGTCGAGCGACTGATAGCCCGGCAAAATACCGGGCTGCCCCCGCGGTTCGTCGCCGAGTCGCCGGATCGCCTGCGCGCCCTCGCCGGGCACTTTCTCGCCATGAACGGGCTTGGTGAGCAACCCTTGCGATCCTGCAACGCGCCCTGGGTCTCCACCGTCATCGAGGCGGATGGCACCGTACGCCCCTGCTTTTTTCACCCGCCGCTTGGCAACTTGCGGGATGGCTCGTTGTCCGACATTCTGAATGCGGAACGGGCGGTGAGGTTTCGCAAAGAGCTGGACGTCGCCCGCGACGAGGTGTGCCACACCTGCGTCTGCACGCTGCATCGCTCCGCGTGGGCTGAGGTCTAGCCATGGTGCTGCTATACAACCCGCGTTCCACCTTCTCGCAGCGCACGCCGTTGCCGATGTCGCTGCTCGCGGTGGCATCGACCCTTGGCGAACGCGACGTCGAGATCGTGGACGGCAATTGTGAACCCGACCCGGTCGGTCGGATCATCGCGTCCGCCACGCGCAACCGCCCCACCGCCATTGGCGTGACGGTGATGCCGGGTCCGCAGCTGAACCAGGCCCTGCCCGACACGCGCCGGCTGAAAGCGGCGCTGCCTGACGTGCCGATTGTCTGGGGGGGCTACTTCCCCTCGCAGCACGCGACGACGGTGTTGCACGACGATGCGGTGGACTATTGCGTGGTCGGGCAAGGCGAGCGTGCATTTCCCGCGCTGCTCGATACGTTGGACCACGGCGGCGCGCTCTCGTCTATTCCTGGATTGGTCTACCGGGACGCCGGCGCTGTCCGCGACAACGGTCCAGCCGCCCTCGAGCCGCTGGACCCACTACCGCAATGGCCATACGACCGGCTTCCGATGGAGCGCTATCTCCACACGCACTATCTGGGTCGTCGCGTGGGCGCGCATCACTCGTCCTACGGGTGCGCGTTCCGGTGCAATTTCTGCGGCATCGTGCCGATTGCGGGCGGGCGCTGGGTCGCCGAATCGGCGGAACGCACCGCCACGGTGCTACGGCTTCTGCAGACGACCTACGGCATGGACGCGGTCCAGTTTCATGACATGGACTTCTTCATCTCGGAGAAGCGAACGGCTGAATTTGCCGAGCGGATCACCCCCTTCGGACTGACGTGGTGGGCCTTGGGTCGCATCGATGAGTTGATGCGGTACGCCGACACGACGTGGCGCGCCATGGCCGCCAGCGGCCTGAAGATGGTCTATTGCGGCGTGGAGTCTGCGTCGCCAGAGCGCCTGGCGCAGCTCAACAAGGGTGGGACCGCCCACCCCGACCAGGCACTTGCATTGGCTCGGCGGTCGCAGGCTTACGGAATCGTGCCGGAATTCTCGTTCATGGTGGGCACGCCGCCAGACCCGATGGCGGATGCCGAGGCGACCTTCGAGTTCATTCGGCGCATCAAGTCGATCAACCCGGCGGCGGAGATCATTCTCTACACCTACACGCCGCTGCCGGTCGATGGCACGCTGTGGGACGAAGCGCGCAGGCTCGGGTTCACCTATCCGGACACGCTGGACGAATGGGTGAACGGCGAGTGGAGCACCTTCGCGCTCCGGCGCGACCCGCGGACGCCATGGCTGAGCGACCGCGCTCGACGCCGGACACGCAATTTCGAGAAGGTGCTGAACGCGTTCTATCCAACCGTCACCGACACGCGTCTGACTGGCATGCGTCGGGCACTGCTGCGGGGGCTCGGCTCTTGGCGTTACCAGTTGCGCTGTTATGCGTGGCCGCTCGAGCTCGACATCCTCCAGCGGCTGGTTCGGTACCGTCGGCCGGAGACGGCCGGATTCTGAACCGATGCGAGTCGGGCTGGTCACGCCGGGGTTCAGCGCGTCTGAAACCGACTGGTGCATCCCGGCGCTGTTGGACTTCGTGCGTACGTTGGCGCGGGACCACGATGTGTATGTGCTCGCTCTCCGCTACCCGTCGCCTGCCGCGCGGTATCAGGTGCATGGCGCGACCGTGGAGACCCTGGGCGGGGGCGCGCGACGAGGTCTTTCGCGCCTGGGTCTGCTGGCCCACGCCGTGGTGCGACTGCGTCGTGAAACGCGCCGCCGGGGGCTCGAGGTGCTCCACGCGCTCTGGGCACACGAGCCGGGGGCGGTCGTGACGCGCGTGGGCCGCGATCTCGGTGTGCCCAGTGTGGTGTCCATTCTGGGCGGCGAGCTTGTGGCCTTGCCGGGCGCCGCGTATGGCGGCCAGCTTTCGTGGAGCAACCGTTACCTGACTCGTACGGCGCTCGAACATGCCGATGCCGTGACGGTGGGATCATCCAGGCTGCAGAGCCAGGCTCGACGTTACACGGACACGGCGAAGATCAGCCTCGCGCCGCTCGGCGTAGACACACAGCGCTTCTCGCCTGACGCCACGGAGGGAGGACCACGGCTGGCGGGAAGTCCGTCCTTGCTCTGTGTCGCGTCTTGGGTGCCGGTCAAGGACCAGGCCACGCTGCTCGAGGCCCTGGCGTTGACCGCGTCGCGCGGCGCGTTGCCGGATGCGCATCTGCATCTCGTGGGGAGTGGCCCGTGTGAGGGTGACCTGAGAGCGCTGACCGACCGTCTCGGGCTCGACTCGTGCGTGACGTTTCACGGTGAGGTGCCCCACGAGCGTCTGCCCGACTACTACCGCGCCGCTGACGTCTGCGTGCTGTCGTCCCTGTTCGAGAGCCAGGCCATGGTGGTTCTTGAAGCGGCCGCCTGTGGGCGGGTGACCATCGGGACCCGGGTCGGTCTGCTTGGTGAGCTTGGTGAGCTTGCTGAGCTTGCTGAGCTTGCTGAGATGGACGAGGCCCCAGCGGCCGTCCCTTCCGGCGAACCGCGCGCACTGGCGGCGCTGCTGACCACGACACTGCGTCAGCCGCCCTGGCCACAGGTGCGCGGCCGGGCGCGCCTCGTCTCGGACTATGGGCTGCAGCCCGCCACGGATCGCTTTGTCTCCCTCTATCGTCGGCTCCTCGCCCACCCCAGGCCGGGGTCTTGATGTCGTGACGAGCGCGAACACCCAGCTTGCGTCCGACCCGCCGGCGTTCCCGCGCCCGCGCCCCGGCGCCCGGGCTGCTGTCGGCCTCACCGCAGCCGTCGTCTTCTGCCTTGCGCTGTGGTCGCCAATCGAGACCGTTGACTCAGACCCGGCGGTGGCCCTGCTCGGCGCCCAGGCCCTGCTCGATCACGGGAGCCTGCGCCTCGATCCCTACGCGGATCGGGATGGTCTGGCCTACTACCTGAGAAACGACTACCGGATCCGCGGCCATGCGGAACGTGGTGCCTTCTATCCCAATTCGCTGGGGGTGCCGATTGTCTCCGTGCCGGCGGTCTGGGTCGCCAATCAGTTCGGGTGGCACATGCTCGATCAGGACGCGGAGTTCGCGACCCAGAACGTGTTGTCCGCACTCGGCTGTGCGGCTGTCTTCCTGCTGCTGTATTTGATCGGCTGCGTGTATCTCAAGGCTGGCCAGAGTCTGGGCCTTGCCGCGGTGTGCACCTTCGGCACCACAGTCATGAGCACCGGGGCCACCGGTCTGTGGAATACCAACGTGGCGTTGGTGTTTACCAGTCTCGCGGTCCTACACGCGGCGCGGCGGTTCGCGCGCGGCGCAGAGGTCAGGTTGTTCTATGTCGGGACCTTGCTGGTCACGGCGTTTGTGGTGCGTCCGTCGACCGCGGTCTTCGCGATCGCCTGCCTGGTGTCTCTCGCGAGTGGGTCGAACCGGCGGACCGCCGTCGCCGCGAGGGTGACCCTGGTCGTGACGGCGTTGCTGGTGGTGCTGCCGCTCGATACGCTCTGGCCGTGGATGGCCGGCCACTATTCACCGGCCCGGGCCCGGCAGTTCCACGGCCCGCTGGGACTCGGTCTGTACGGGGTGCTCGCCAGCCCGTCGCGGGGACTCCTGGTGTTCAGTCCCTTTGTGGCCCTGATCGGAGTCGGGACCGCGTGGCACGGGGCGCGCCTCTGGCGCGACCCCCTCGCGAGATTGTGCGTCACGTGGATTCTGCCGACGACCGCCATGGCGGCCATGGTGGCCGGGAAGTGGTGGGGCGGGTACTCGTTCGGACCACGACTGTTGTCCGATGTGATTCCGGCGTTCGTGGTCCTGGCGTGTCTGGTGTGGAAGGAGATCACGCGTCGTGGCCCAGACGGTCGCATCGGCCGCCGCGCCGCGGCCGCGCTCTTCTGGGTGCTCGGCGGGGTGGCGGTGGCCATTCACTCCGGACAGGGGCTGTTCAATCCGGCGGCGCAGCAATGGAACCGGATGCCGGACATCGACAGTGACCCCGGCCTGGCACTCGACTGGCGTTTCCCGCAGTTTCTTGCGACCGCAGCCCGCCTCGACGCCCGCCTCGATGCGCTCGACGCGTCGGACGCTGAGCCCATGGGGGCGCTCCCGGCCCGACCGCTAGGTACGCCGGTCAGATTCGATGCCGATGACGTCGCGTTCTCCGGGTGGTACCCGATTGAGGCGGGATGGCGATGGTCGAGGGGAACCGGCGCCACCATCCGGCTGCGTCTCGATCATGAGGGCGCGCACAGATCAGGGTTGCACCTGCTCGAGGTGGTGGCTGGGGCACGTCAACGCCAGCGGGTGCGGGTCGCGGTGAACGGCGTGACCGTCGGGGCGGTCGACCTCGACGGATTCGAGCCGGTCCGGCATCTGTTCATGGTGCCGGCCGTGGCGCTGGAGCCACGCGAGGACACCGTCGTCGACTTCGCGATCTCCAGCCCGGGCCCCGAGGGGGCAGACGCGCGCCAGCTTGGCCTCGCCTTCCGAGCACTGCAATGGCGCCATGCGCCCGTCGAGGGTTTGACCGTGCGGTTTGACGACGACGTCTTCTTCCGGGAGGGGTTCAGCGCGGCGGAGGAGGGGTGGCGTTGGACCGATGGCGAACTCGCACGGATCGCGTATCCCGTCGCTGGACCAGGGCCCGGAAACACCGCGGCGGGTGGGAACTATGAGCTCGAGCTGCTGGCCGGCGCGAATGGTCGCCAGCGTATCGAGGTCGCCATCAACGGCAGGCCGGTGGGCGAGGCGTTCATGGCCGGTTTCGAGGCGACACGGGTCTCGCTGCCGGTGCCCGCGGCGTTCGTCACGCCGAATGGCCTGAACACAGTCACGTTGGCGGTGCCAGACGCGGCTCCGGTCGCCCCCGATCCACGGCGTCTGGGGCTGGCCGTGGTATCCGTCGCCCTGCGTCCGGCTGCTGAGCCGTAGCCGGGCGCTAGTCGTCTTGCGGGCGCGACAGCTCCGGACCCGCCGCCGCGAGTCGAACCCCGAGCCACCCGACTCCCACCACCAGCATGATGAACAGAACCGCGGTGCGGGACAGGCCGTAGCGGGCCGAGAGCAGTCCAAGCACCCCGCAGGTGACCGCAAGCGCGTACAGGGTCAACACGGCCTGACGGTCGGACAACCCGAGGGCCACCAGGCGGTGTGAGCTGTGGTCTCGTCCGCCCACCATGATTCGTCGGCCTGTCAGGCGTCGCGTGACCGTGACCAGCGCGACGTCCAGGATCGGTACGAGCGAACTCATGACTGGGACGAGGAGGATGGAGACGACGCTGCGCGAGTATGGGAATGTCGCGCTGAGGCTGAGACTGGCGATGAAGTAGCCGATCAGGAGGCTGCCGGCATCGCCGAGAAAGATACCGGCGGGCGGAAAGTTGAACAGAAGAAATCCCATGGCGGCTCCGGCCAGCGCCGCCGCCGTGACCGCCTCCGCCAGATTGCCGTCCGTGGCAAAAAAGACCACCTGGAATCCGCCGGCGACGACAGCCACACCAGCCGCGAGCCCGTCCATGTGGTCCAGGAGATTGAACGCGTTGACGAGGGCGACGACCCAGAACACGCTAGAAGCGACGTTGAGTGCCGCCGAGTCGAACAGGTCGAGTTGGAGTCCGAACGCGTTGAGGCAGGCCGCGATCACGGTCTGGCCCACGAGTTTTGTGACGGGGCTGAGCCCGCGCAGGTCGTCTACCACGCCCAGTCCGAAGATCGCCGCGCCACCGCCCAGCACGGCCCACGGCGGACTGCCGGACGGCGTCCACGCCACGGTCGCCACCGCCACCGCCACCATGACGGCCACACCACCCAATAACGGGACCGGTGTGCGGTGCCAGCGGTTGGGGCGAGGGAGATCAACAATCCGCCAGGCGAGCGCGGCGCGGCGGCATACCGGTGTGAGCGCGGCCGAGAGCGCCAGGGCCAGCAGGCCGGCGCCGACCAGGCTGGTCATCGCGCGAGCGACCCCGATGCAGCATGCGGTCCCACTGATATGCGTGATCCTCGTGCCAGGCCGGCAAGGCGACCCCTGGCGACGGTCGAAACGATGCCCCGCGATGGACCACTAGAATAGCCTGGACGTGCCGACCATGCCGCCCTGGCGATGCCGCCCATACCGGGTAGGCGATGAGACACGCCTGGCCGCGTTGTTCGAAGCCGTGTTCGACCGCCCGATGACGCCGGCGCACTGGGCCTGGAAACTGGCTCGGGACGACGACCCCGTACCACACGTGTGGCTGGCGGTCGACGACGCCGATTGTCCCATCGGCCAGTACGCCGGTATCCCCCGGCAGGTCCGTCTGGAGGGTCGAGATTACCGGATCATGGTGGCGGTAGATGCCATGACGCATCCCCGCTTTCGCGGCCGGGGCGTCCTCACCCGTATGGTGCGCGAAGCCCACGCAGCGTGGCGGTCAGCTGGAGTGGCGTTCGTCCTGGGGATGCCGAACGAGCAGTGGGGATCCCGTCGCGCCGCGCTGGGGTGGCAACCGGTGACGTCGTTGCGTTGGTTTGTGACCCCTCTCAACGTAGAGGCGGTGCTGGCGAGGCAAATGGGCTGGGCAGGGCGGTTCACGAGGACACCGCTGAGTACCCTCTGGAGCCGATGGTGGGATGCGCCGCCTCTACCCGGTTGCCGGGTGCGCGAAGTGGTTGGGGGTGACGCGCTGGCAGCGTTCGAGGGGCAGGCCGCGCAAGACCCGGCTGATCGTCGCGCGCGGCTGAACCGCGACGCACCGTGGATGACAAGGCGACTGCTGGAAAGACCTCAATCGCCTTACCGTGTGCTTGTGGCCTACCAGGGTCAGGAGGCGTGCGGCTATAGCGCCTGCCAGATCCAACACGTCGGGGCGCGCCGCGTCGGCACCCTGACCGAGCTGGCGCTGGGCGAGCCGCACGCGGAAGTTGGCCGGTGGCTGTTGCGCGAGACCCTCCGACGGCTCAGGGCTGACGGCGCGGACAGTGTCCTGGCACTGGCCGTGCCAGGTACCGCGGACGATGCGATGCTGCGCCGAGCCGGGTTCGTGTTCACCCGAGGGACGTTCTCCGTACAGGCGGTGACGCTCGATGAGCGCGTGTCGGTCCAGACCCTGCAGCGCATGGAGTGGATACTGAGGGGCAGTGACTTCGACCTCATCTAATCCCCTCGAGTCACGTCGGAGCCGTCCGCCTGGCTGGTACGGCCTCAAGCGCGGTGTGCAAGCCGGGTTCGCCGCGCTCTGG
>SXOW01000060.1 GCA_005778315.1 Acidobacteriota bacterium | reverse complement strand
GGCGGCGGCCGCGGCCACCTACCAGCCCTCGGATGTCGACGAGGTGCTACTCGACTACATGCGGGCGGTGGTGCCGTTCGAGGAGGCGCAGGCAACGATTGCAGGGATGAGCGCCGAGGAGCGGTTGCTCGATTTGGGTGAGCGAGCGATTGGGCGGTACGGCTGCTTCAGTTGCCATGAGATCAGCGGGTTCGAGGGGGTGCAGGCGATCGGGACAGAACTGTCGGAAGAAGGCACCAAGCTGCTGCCGCAGTTCGACTTTGCGTTCATCCATGACATTCCCCACACCAAGCGCGACTGGATCAAAAACAAGCTTGCCGACCCGCGGATCTACGACACGAACCGGATTCTTCAGCCGCTCGAGAAACTCAGAATGCCGGACTTCGGGTTCTCCGAGGATGAGGCCAGGTTGCTCACCACGGCGGTCCTGAGCTTCCAGCGTGATATTCAGCCGAAACAAGCGCACGTGCCGCGTTCGGCCAGCAAGGATGCCATAGTCGCCGGCCGGAACCTGACCCGACGTCGCAACTGTGTCGCGTGTCACGAGATCGAAGGTGACGGCGGAGACTTCGTCCAACTGGTGTCAGATCCATCCCTCGGGCCGCCCCTCCTGACGCCGGAGGGGGCCAAGGTGCAGCCGGACTGGCTGTATGCGTTCTTCCAGGCGCCCATCACGATTCGACCATGGCTCGAGGTGCGGATGCCGACCTTTGGGCTCGAGGACGGACACTGGAACGAGGTGCTCGACTACTTCGCCGCGGTGTCGAATGCCGGTGGGGCGTTCCAGACGCATCAGTCGACCGCGACCCCAGAGACCCTCCGCGAAGGCCGGGAATTGTTCGAGCTGCTGCGGTGCCAGCAATGCCACGTGCTCGACACCATTCCAGAGGGACAGGACGTGTCGAGCCTGGCGCCCGATCTGCGGATGGCGCGTGAGCGACTGAAGCCAGACTGGATCGCGGACTGGCTGGTCAGCCCGCTGGAGATTCAGCCGGGGACGCGTATGCCGGGGTTCTTCACGGAACTTCCGGGGTCGTTTTATCCCCAGCTCGATCAGGACGGCGCGGCTCAGATTCAGGCGATTCGCGACTACCTGCTGACATTTGAGGGTGGGCCGAGTCCGGTGCGCGGGAACTAGGAGTGTGACGGGGCGTGTGCCCGTCGCTCCCTGCATGCGACGGGCCCACGCAACTGGCTTGCGTGGGCCCGTTTCACGTCTGGCTCCGCGCCTGGTCTGCACGTCGCACGTCTATGGCGCGGCGAGCCTCTGACGCTGTCAGCCACCCGGCCCAGGCGCGTGACAGATGACGACCCGCCTTACCCCCGGCGCCCTGTCGACCGATCTCTATGAGCTGACGATGGCGGCAGGCTACCACGCCGCCGGCAACGAATCCCTCGCGTCGTTCGAGTTGTTCGTGCGGGAACTGCCGGACAATCGGGCGTTCCTGGTGGCGGCGGGGCTTGAACAGGCGCTGGACTATCTGGAAGCGTGGCGCTTCAGCCGGGCTGACATCAACTATTTGCGTCGATTGCCGGCGTTGTCCGGGGTCTCGCGCGGCTTCTTTGAGACCTACCTGCCGGACCTGCGGTTCACTGGAGATGTGTGGGCTGTGCCGGAGGGTGTACCGGTGTTCGCAGGTGAGCCGTTGCTGCGGGTCACGGCGCCGGTGGTGCAAGCGCAACTGGTGGAGACGACGCTGCTGTCGACCGTGCTGTTCCAGACGGCAGTGGCGAGCACTGCGGCGCGGGTGGTCGAGGCGGCGGCTGGACGTCCGGTAGTCGAGTTCGGAGGGCGTCGAGCCCATGGCCCAGAGGCTGCCGTCCATGCCGCCAGGGCGGCCTACGTCGCTGGGTGCGAGGGGACGTCCAACGTGGAGGCGGGGTCGAGGTTCGGTATTCCGGTCTCTGGCACCATGGCGCACTCCTGGGTCATGGCTCACGAAGACGAGCTCAGCGCCTTTCGACGCTATATGGAGGTCCACGGTCCGCAATCGGTGCTCCTCATCGACACCTACGACGCGGTGGCGGCTGCGCGGCTCATTGTGGGGGCTGGACTCCGGCCTGCGGCCGTCCGTGTGGATAGCGGCGACCTCGCCGACCTCAGTGTGGCCGTGCGCCGCGTGCTCGACGCCGGGTCGTTGGAGGACACCAACATCCTTGTCAGCGGCGACCTCGATGCGCATGCCGTCGCGAGGCTCGTGGCCAGCGGTGCCCCGGTCCATGGGTTCGGCGTCGGTACGGCCATCACCACCTCGCCTGACGCCCCGTCGTTGAGCGGCGTCTACAAACTGGTGGCCATTGAACGCAACGGGCGGATGACCCCGGTGGGGAAACGGAGCCCGGGGAAACGGACCGTCCCGGGCGAGAAGCAGGTGTGGCGGGTCGGTGCTGCCGATACCGCCGAACGGGATGTCATTGGTCTGGCTGATGAGTCGTCGCCACCGGACGGGCACGCGCTCTTGAGCCACGTGGTGCGGCGGGGCCAGCGGGTCTCGTTGCCTCGAACCGTACATGACCTGCGTGAAGAGGGGCGGCTGGCGCGGACGGCGCTGCCGTCGGTGGTTCGGCGCCTGAGCGGCGCCGAGCGCTTTCCGGTGACGTTGTCGACGGCGCTGTGCGCCCTCGCAGACGCGTAGAGCACCTCGCGCGTTGGACGGGGTCGCCTACCGTGCCGCGCTATGAGGCTCGATGGCGTCGAGGATCGCTTCGGCGGTGCCTCGAAGGACCAGGTCGACGTGGTCGGACACGGGCGTCTCGTCGGGATTGATTTCGACCGTGAATGCACCACGCTCGCGAGCCCGTGCCACCAGCCCCGCGGCGGGGTAGACCAGGGCGGACGTCCCGATAGTCAGAAACAATTCACACGCGGTGGCGGCTTCGCTGTCTGCGAGGACGGTGGGGTCGATGCCTTCTCCGAACCAGACGACCCCGGGCCGCAAGAGTCCGCCGCAATAGCGACAGGTCGGCGGTAGGACGGGGAATGGCACCGTGAGATCCGACCAACGGGCTGGAGAACTGGGGCAGCGGTCCCAGCACCCGACTTCCCACAACGAGCCATGAAATCGAATCACGCGCTCCGAGCCCGCACGCTCGTGTAGCCCGTCGACGTTCTGTGTAATGAGGCGCATTGTAGGGTCATGCCGGGTCCAGGCCGCGAGGACGGCATGCGCGCGGTTTGGTTCGCACCCAGCCACAAGCTGGCGCCGCCAGTCATACCATTCCCACACCAGGCCGGGATCTCGCTGGAACGCCGCTGGTGTGGCCAGGGTCTCCGGGCGGTATCGTCGCCACAGTCCTTCGTCGCCTCGGACCGGGGGGACACCGCTGCCGGTTGACACGCCGGCCCCGGTCAAGACCGTCGTGCGGGCTCCGACCCTCAGCCGCTCTGCAATCGGGGCGAGCTCGCGCTCCCATGGCATGAGAGTCATTGTAGAGCCCGTGGTGCGGATACGGCGCTGTAGTACGATCCGCCGGCGACGAAGCGTCTCGTAAGGGGAGCAGCACTATGCGTATCGCGATTGGGTCGGACCACGCCGGTTTTCGTTTGAAGGAGGATCTCGTCGCATGGCTCGTTGGGGCCGGCCACGATGTGGTCGACATGGGGACGCACAGCGAGGCTGCGGTCGACTATCCGGACTACGCGGAAGCGGTGGCGGTCGCGGTACGGTGCGGCGAGGTGGCGCGCGGCATAATGATCTGCGGCAGCGGCGTGGGAGCGAGTGTGGCAGCCAACAAGGTGCCAGGCGTACGGGCGGCGGTCTGTCATGACACGTACTCCGCCCACCAGGGCGTCGAACACGACGACATGAATGTCCTGGTGCTGGGGGCACGCATCGTCGGCACCTCGTTGGCGACCGAGTTGGTGGCGGCCTACCTTGGCGCGACCGTGTCAGATGAGGAGCGACATCACCGGCGGATGGACAAGGTGCGCCGCCTTGAGGCTCGAGACTGGTCCGCCCCGACCGGTGGTGCCAGATGACGACCGACCGGACGCGGCTGGGAACGACCCTGGACGCCGAGCTCGACGCCGCGCTGGCGGTGTGGCGCGATGGGGATGGGATGGGCCGTCTCTGGCGGCGCGATGCCGACCTCTGGACCGGCGCCGATGAAGCGCGATGGTTGGGATGGCTCACGCTCGCCGATGCTCCAGACGATCAGAGCGGGGTCCTGACCCTGGCGGAGCAACTGAAGGCTGAGGGCGTGACCGCGCTCTTGCTCCTGGGCATGGGGGGATCGAGCCTGGCGCCGGAAGTGTTGAGTAGCGTGCTGAGCGGCGCCGACGGTGCACCCAGTCTGCACGTCCTCGCTTCCACCGACCCGGCGCCGGTGCGCCGCGGCGAGACGGGCCTGGCTCTGACCCGCACCCAGTG
>SXOW01000059.1 GCA_005778315.1 Acidobacteriota bacterium | reverse complement strand
CCGGTGTGCCCCGCGTCTATGAGAAGCTGCGGGCGCGTATCGTCGACGCGGTGGCGGCCGCGCCTCGGGCGCGCCAGGGGCTCTTCGCGTGGGCGGTCGGCGTGGGCCACGCCAACGCCACGGCGCGGTTGGCTGGGCGCGAGCCGGGGGCGTTGACACGCTTGCAATTGCCGCTGGCCGACCGGCTGGTGCTGTCAAAGATACGCGACCGGACCGGGGGGCGCCTGCGATTTGTCGTCTCTGGCAGTGCGCCGCTCGGACGCGATGTGGCCGAATTCCTGTTCGCCATCGGCTTGCCTGTATTGGAAGGCTACGGGTTGACCGAGACGTCGCCCGCCCTCACCGCCAATCCGCTCGAGGCGCCCAGACTGGGCTCGGTTGGCAAGGGGCTGCCCTCCGTTGAACTGCGGATTGCGGACGACGGTGAGATCCTGGCCCGAGGTCCGAACGTCATGCTCGGCTATTACGACGACCCTGAGGCGACGGCAGCCGCCATCCGGGACGGGTGGTTTCACACCGGCGACATCGGACAAATTGACGCCGACGGGTATCTGTCGATCACCGATCGCAAGAAGGAGCTGCTGGTGACCGCCGGCGGTAAGAAGGTGGCCCCGCAACCGATCGAGGCGCTGCTCAAGCGCGACCCCATCGTGGCCGAAGCGGTCTTACTCGGCGACCGCCGCCGCTTTGTCGCCGCCCTCTTGGTCCCGGATTTCGCGCTGCTGGAACAGCGGCTGCCCGGCGGCACCGGCGGGGCGAGCCCCGAAGAACTGGTGGCCCGTGCCGACGTGCGAGCGCTGCTGCAACCGATCGTCGACCGCGCCAACAGCGAGCTGGCCAGCTACGAGCAGATCAAGTCGTTCGCCATCCTGCCGACCGAATTCACCGTCGAGGGCGGAGCACTGACCCCCACCCTCAAGGTCAAGCGCCGCGTGGTACAGGAACGGTGGGGCACGGTCATAGAAGCACTCTACGCCGCCGCGCCGCCCCAGCCAACCCCCACCATCTAGTCGTTTCTGCCGTTCCCAAACCAGAGGTCGGAGGAGGATGCGGGGGTCCGGGGCGGCGCCCCGTAGGCAGAATCACCGGCGCGCGACAATGCGCGCCCGCGGGGCCGGAGTGGCGCGGGGGCCCCCGCGAGGGTCCGCGTGGGGTTCGGGGCAGCGCCCCGTCTAAAAAACAGTCGCGTGCGTGAGGGGCCACCAGCGTAGGTGCACCTTGCCGATGACGTATCGTTCGGGGACTTGGCCCCAGAACCGGCTGTCGGAACTATTGTTCCGGTTGTCGCCCATCACGAAGTAGTGGGCTTCCTGCACCACCTCGGGGCCGTGGTCCTCGTGGATCCGATAGTCGGCAGGCACGTACTCGTCCGGTAGCAACACCTCATTGACGTACACACGCCCGTCTTCGATGCGCACCGTTTGGCCCTCCTCCGCGATGATCCGTTTGACAAACGACTTATCCGGGTCACGCGGGTAGTAGAGCATGACGATATCACCCGGCTCTGGCAGGCCAAAAAAGCGATAGAGCGCCTTGTTGACGATGAGCCGATCCTGGTCCTCCAGGGTGGGCTCCATGCTCTTGCCCTCGACCCGGGCCACCTGAAAGCCGAACGTCACGATCAAGGTCGCATACACCGCGGCCGAGGCGAACGTCTTCAGCCAGGCGACCGCCTCCTCGCCGAGGCGCGCCAGCATGGCCGATCGACGCGATCCGCGGTCGAGCTCATAAGCCTGGCTCGGCGACAGGAGGTAGGCCGGGGTCTCCTGGCTCCCGGCCGCCGCCGCCGGTCCGGAGACCGGGTCCCCAAGGGCTACAGGCTCAGGTACTCCCGGAAACGCTTGGTCTGCGTCCGGCTGACCGGAATCTCCGTGCCTTTCCCGTCCTTCATCCTCAGGATGTAGTTCCGATTGAACCAGGGCACTATCTCCTTGATCTTGTTGATGTTGACCAGATGTGATCGATGGACCCGCCAGAATATCGCGGGATCGAGATGGAAGTGCAAGTCATCCAGGGTTCGGTAGTTCGATGTTCCCGTTACGGTACCCGTGCGGACGGTAATGACTTCGTCAGCGAGCGATGCGCACACAATCTCGTCGGCTTGTATCAGAAACAGGCGGTCGCCTGCCTTGATCGCCAGCCGCTCCCGACGGCTCTGCCGCTCAGCGACATATTCGACGATGCGCTCGAGCTCCTTGCTTACTTCCTCACGGCTTGCCGAGTCTGATGTTGTCACCAAACGCCGAACTCGTTCAATGGTCCGCGCCAGGCGTGGCGGGTCGACGGGCTTCAGCAAGTAGTCGACCGCGTGTACCTCGAACGCATTCATCGCGTATTGATCAAACGCGGTCACGAACACGACGTGGCTCGGTACCGCGCGATCGAGCAGCCGTCTCGCGACCTCGAAGCCCGTGAGTCCGGGCATCTGAATGTCGAGCAAGACCAAGTCGGGGGCCAGGGCCTCCGCCTTCACGACCGCCTCCTGGCCGTCAGCTGCCTGGTCCACCACCTCGACATCGTCCAGCTGCTCGAGCTGAAAACACAGCTCGTTGCGAGCGAGTTGTTCGTCGTCGGCGATCAGGACTCTGAGGGTCATTCTATCAAGATCATGCGGACGGCCACGGGTGCGGCGTGCCGATCCCACATCATGCTGAGACGGGCTGCTGCATGACAAGTTCCGGAATTTCGATCCGAGCGCAGGTGCCTTCGCCGGGCACGCTGCTGAGCTGTAGCCGGTAGTTGGCGCCGTAAATCACCCGGAGTCGCTCGTCGACGTTGCGCAGACCGATGCCGCCCGTCCGAGCGTCGGCCGGCCCGTCCGCCACCATGCCCACCCCGTCGTCGACCACCTGAATCACCGTGTGCCCAGACCTGCGCTCGCTGGAGATGGTAATCCGTCCGCCTCCGACTTTGCGTGTGAGCCCGTGCTTGATGGAGTTTTCAACCAACGGCTGCAACAGCATGCTGGGCACCATCTGGTCCAGCGTGTCCGGCGCGATGCGTTTCTCGACCGCCAGCGTGGGCCCGAAGCGGACAGTTTCGATATCCAGGTACTGGTCGATCGACGCCAGCTCGTCCCGCAAGGTCACGAAATG